>JAFGVO010000231.1 GCA_016937935.1 Deltaproteobacteria bacterium
ACTCACCTATACGAAAAAGCTCTTGATCTGGATTTAGGGTTTCGCTTTCTCCCAAAACCTCCCTGACTGTCTTTCCTGTTCTACGCAACTGGTTACTAAACACCTTTAGCATCTTTTTTACTATCTTAATATTTGAAACAGCTAGCTTTTCAAAATCTGCCAGTGGCAAAAGCAAAACTACAGTATCCCCAATGGTCTGAGCAGTCTCTTCACGCGGATATCGACCAACGGCGGATTTAACTCCAAAAAACTCCCCCATCCTTACAGCATCCTTTGTCTCCTCCCCACTCTCAATCTTAATAGAGGTTAAAGTAACACCGCCAGATTTCAGAACATAAACATATTCACTTTTATCACCCTCAAAATAGATAATAGATCCACTCTTGTAAACTCGCTGAGTTACACCCTGTGGAGCTGATGCATTTGCCATAGTATTCTACTCCCTAAAAATCAAAGTCAACAGGTAAGAAAGGAAACTCCTTCTTAAAACCAACAGCACGACTTATACGCTTAAGCAATCCAATTAGATCACCAGTTACAACCTTATCAACACCATCAACAACAATTTCCTGATAATCAACACCAAGTGACTCAAAAACATGTGCAAACTCAAGATCCCCGTAAGCAGGTAATCCATCAACGACAACCAGTAGAATATCTCTCATTCTTGCATCAACTATTGAGTTGTGTGGCGAACCACCCCTATCTCTCACAAGTGTAAAATCAGCGGTGTTCCCCTCTTTAATTGAACCAATTAAGCTATTATGAAAAGCCTTTGCAGAATTAGATGAAACCATCTTAAATATCATCTCATCAGACAGCTCTTCTCCATACATTGATTTATATAACTTCTTAGCAAACTTCATCTCTGTTAATAGATTCAAACCTCCGGACATGGGAGAATCTGTCCCCAAAGTAACATTAATACCAGACTCTATCTGCATCTTAATATCAGTTGTCTCATTAAACATATACATATTTGAATCGGGACACCACACAGTAGATGCACCCTTTTCACTAATCAACTCCATATCAGATTTAGAAAAAGCAATTCCATGAATCAAAACAGAATACTCACCCAAGCCGCCCTGTCTGTTTAACACCTTGACATCTTGAACAGTCTCAGCATCAAAGCCCTCGGAAATATGAGTCACAAAGGGAATTTTCTTATCAACAGCAGCCTGATACTCTGTATGAATCTCGCCGCCCCAAGCTAATGCAAAGGAGGCTATTGAGTGAGCCATGGTAAACTCTCGAACAGCCTTCATAGGCAGCGTATCATAATATGGATCACCGACAAAATGTGGAATATGGTCAGAGACAGTTGTAACTCCAGAGAGCAAATTGCGATAGCCACCCAACAGATAAAGATCAGCATTTTCAATCTGCTGTCTCTCTCTATAGATTGGGGAACTCTTCAGATCATTATCCCACGGTAGCCAATTCTCATATGGGCCATTTCCAACCTTTGGATAATATGTTCCAAGAAGATGATCGTGAGCATTTATCAAGCCTGGGGAAAGGACAGCTCCTTGAACATCAATTCGAATAGCTCCACTTATATCATCAGTTGATATCTGTGCAACCTTACCATTTGCCACTGAAACACTACCAGATTCAACAACACCATCGGACGTAATTACAATAGCATCTGATATTACCCACTTTTTCATAAACTTCCCCTTAATATATCACAATACATATAGATTATTAAAATACAAATATTTTTTATAGTCAAGTTAATTTTATCTACAATATACTAATCGTCAATAGTTTTAATATTATTAAGGTTCCAATCCTCATTTAATATCAAATATATCTCATATAGCGAGTAAAAGAGGGTAAGCAAAATTGGCCCCATAATAACACCCGCCAGATTAAAGGCTTTGATACTACCCAAAAGTAAAAAGAAAAATATTATCGGGTGGAACTTCAATTTATCACCAAAAACCTTTGGTTTAAGAAGATTTTCCAAAAGAAAATACCAAATAAATGACCAAATGGCAAGAAAGACCGCTGCCTCAATCCTACCAGCTCCCACCAAATACCCAACAGCTGGGATCCAAACAAATGTTGTACCTACTACAGGAATCAATGATAGTATTGCGGCAACACTTCCCCAGAGAAGAGGCATCTGTATATCTACAAAATAAAAACCAAGTCCCAACATAAAGCCCTGTATAACCATTACGACAAAATTACCAGCTAGCAAAATTCTTATTACACTTTTTAGCCTATCGACTACACCCTTCTCCATATCATCGGGAAAAGGGAGAATCTGATAAAAAAGCTTATCCAAATTACTTCCATCCTTCAAAAGAAAAAAAAGCATAAGCATCATAAAGAAAAAACTTTTCATGAAATTCAAAGGAACAGTCAATAAAGATGTTATCCCTGCAAATGTTGAGCCAGCTGTTGCCTGAATTACCTCCATAAGTTTTGCAAAAAACTTCTCCTGTTCAATATTAAAGTACTTCAATATATCTATAACATAATCATTATTCTGCAGTGACACCAAAAAACCATTTTGCATTTTTGCCTGCACAATTATATATAGCTGATATGCTTGTTCTGCAATGGACGCCAAAAGCAAAAATGCTGGAACCATAATAAGGACAAACAACGATAAAACGACAATGGTAGAACTCAAGGTTCTATTTTTAATTTTACAGGCCAATTTTTCATGAAGTGCTTTAATAGCCATGTATATGATAACCGCCGTAACAAAGGGCCAAAGATAATACCTATAAATAAAAAGTAGAGATATGATTACAGCCCCAAAGAGCATTAAAAAAAGAATCTTTAGTTGTTTACTCTGTTCAACGATTTTAATTGAGTTATTTTCTTCTGACATTCCTATTCCTTTTAAAAAAACCGCCTCAAAAAGAGACGGTTAAATAAAAAAATAATAAACCAAGCACTATTTAAAAAAAATAGTACACTAACCAAACGGTTACTTCATTAGATAGTGAGATAGATCTGTTGCAATTTTAGCAATGGCATGATCCAAATATGACTCATCCGAGATCCTAGTACGGTATTCATTCACCTTCCTTGAATCCCAGGTTCCCTTACTCTGCCTTATCCCACGATCCTCCTTTTTCATGAGATTCTTCATTGTGCCTCCTGATCACTGTTCCT
>JAFGVO010000232.1 GCA_016937935.1 Deltaproteobacteria bacterium
GAAGCCTTGAAAAAAGCACATTTAAAAAAAATGGTGAAATAATATTGGTACATGCCGGTTGTCCTGATGGAATGAATATTCAATCGACAGATAAAAAAGAGATTGTAGTTAACAGGGTATTATCAGTTAATTCAGACAATAATGTATATCTTCCTGTAAAGGTAGAATTTAGATGTATATCTGAGGTTAAGGAACATCTGGTCATAGTTAAGGCAAATGAATCTGATATACCTGTTCTTTTATTTGGAAAAGAGGTGGGTAAAACAGGAAAAGACGGTATTTCTCAAATTCCAGTCAAAGGAAAAGAGGGTGAGGAGATTGAGATAACATTAAATACATCTTTAAATAATAACATTTTACCCCAAATGCCTTCACGACTGTTTCAGCTGCCTGATACAAGTCGATTTTTTTTATTTGAACAGGATTTTGTAAAAAGAAAAATAACAAAGAAAAAATCAAGGAGAAAAAATGTGAGAAAAGGCCCGGTAAGGCTATAAATTACGCAGTTGTTTAAATAATAATTTTAAAATTAACTTTACAATACAACTGGTTGCATTGGTTAAAAAGAGGTGATATTGGTCCATTTTTGGATGTTTATTACAATTGACACTCGACAACTTTGTAAATGATAAGTAAAATAGTTACCCAATAGTTTCCATTGGCAGGTTTGAAGGAGAAAACGCAATGATTAATGAAATTTATGAAACAATGAATGATTCCGTAGGGAAATCCAGAGATGCATTAAAAAATATGCTTTTAAGAGTTCGTACAGGCAGAGCCAATCCGGCACTGCTTAACTCTGTTCGAGTAGATTATTATGGTGCAAAAACTCCGCTTAATCAGCTGGCAACTATTTCTACTCCCGAACCCCGCATGCTTGCAATTAAACCCTTTGATCGCAACGCAATTTCAGATATTCAAAAAGCGATCATGTCTGCTGACCTTGGACTAAATCCAAGTGCAGATGCGGAGATGATTAGAATTCCTATTCCTCCGTTAACAGATGACAGAAGAAAAGATCTTGTAAAGGTTGTAAAAAAACATGGGGAAGATGCAAAAATTGCAGTTAGAAATCATAGAAGAGACTGTAACAGCATGCTAAAAGAGCTTGAGACTGAGGGAGATGCTCCAAAAGATGATATTGCAAAAGCTCTGAAAAAAATTCAGGAAATGACTGATGCCGCTATTGTTGAGATAGATACAATTATCGAAGCTAAAGAAAAAGAGATCTCCGAGATTTGATTACCCCTTCTATTATCAGTCGTACGATTATTCAGGAAAAAACTATTTGAAATTTTTTGGAAACAGACTGTGAAAATTGGAATTCCCAGAAGCTTTTATTATTATTATTATCCATCTCTTTTTGAGACGTTTTTTAAATCTCTTGGATATGAAGTTGTAATATCACAAAAAACCACGAAAAAAATCCTGGATCTTGCTTCCACGATAAGTGAATCTGAGAACTGTCTTCCTCAAAAGATTTTTGACGGACACGTTTTGTCAATTAAAGACAGTGTTGACGCCATTTTTATACCAAGAATAATTTCGATGGAAAAGGGCCACATATGCTGCCCCAGATTTGGTGCTCTCCTTGATGCCAGTAAAGCCGGGGTTGCAGAGGATATTAAGGTCTTCTCGTTTGACATTAATGAAACTCGTTTGCCATTGGAAAAAAATCTGGTGAAGTTTGCGAAAGAACTTGGCTTTTCTGCAAAGGAGTCAAAAACAGCTGCAAAGGCAGGGATAGTGTCATGGAAAAAGTCTGAAGCGGAAATTGTTTTAAAAGAACATGTAAAATCGGATGTTAAAAAGTTTCTTATTCTAGGACATCCCTACACTCTTTATGACAGCTTTATTGCAGACCCTATTGTAAAAAAATTAAAATCAATGAATGTTCCTGTTGAGATGATGACTTTTGAGGAACACAATATAAAGCCCGGTGAAATATTATGGTGTACTTTTAACAAAATGAACAGTCGTCTTAAAAATCTTGACATGAATAAATATGCAGGGGTTATACAGATTACAACTTTTAACTGCGGAACCGATTCAATGATGACAGAGCGTTTCAGAAGAGAGAGCAGGCATTTAAAAATTCCATATATGCTTCTTATGATTGATGAGCATACTGGAAAAGCCGGCATAGATACACGTCTTGAAGCTTTTGTTGATTCATTGTCATGGAATAAAAACCTATGAGTGAAAAGCTGGCTATTCCAAATTTAGGAAATTACACAGTTGCACTGGCCTCTGCTGTCACCTCCCTTGGAATTGAGGCATGGTGGTCAACATCCACTGATGCGGAAGCTCTCAAACTTGGTATTGCCGCAGCTCCAGAGTCTCTCTGTCTTCCGTTAAAAGCCCACCTTGGCCATTTTATTGAAGCAGATAATGCGGGAGTTGAAAATGCCCTTATGGTAAACAGTGTGGGTACCTGCAGGCTTAGATATTATAGAGGGATGATTGAACAGATTTTAAAAGATATGGGCCGGGATATTCGCATATGGGGTCTTGGTTTTGACGGTTTCAAACCTCCATTGATAAGACATTTTGATCCTCCGCTTATTCCTTTTTTAAGTGCTGTTCTCCTTGCAGTTGAAAAAATAAAGGTAATTGACTCAATAGAAATTGAGACTGCATATTATAGAGCCAGAGAAGATGTAAAAGGTAAAACCAGTCTCATGATGGACAAAACATTGCGGGAGCTTGGTGATATTAATTCTACAAAGCTTGTTAAGCAGTTTCATAAAGATATTAAAAGCAGGTTTGAAGAAATTGAAATTAATAAAGAAAAACAGCCTCTAAGGATTGGTCTTATAGGTGAGGTTTCGGTTTTAAGAGACAGGCAGCTAAATCAGAATATTGAGGAGATTCTCGGACACATGGGAGTTGAGATAAAAAATTTTTTTCTCCTTGGTGCAGAACTTGGAAATATTTTTGGAATTCCCGTTGGGAGCAGAAAAAATACCAGAAAACATCTGGCTGTTATTGCGAGGCCCTATCTTGATAATCCAGTCGGTGGACATGCACTTGATTCTGTTGCACACACCATTTTATGTGCAAGACAAGGTTATGATGCAATGGTACATGTGTGCCCGGCAGGGTGCATGCCCGAAATTTCTGTCAGACCCATATTGAGAAAGATTTCAAAGGATATGGACATTCCCGTGCTTCAGCTTTCGTTTGATGAACACACAAGCACTGTTGGTCTTATGACGAGAATAGAGGCATTTATTGATATTCTCAACGGACGAAGAGATCGTATTAAAAAAATTGAGACAGCAAAAGGCAAAAGTGAATTATGAAAAGTGGATATCTTGGAATAGATGTGGGCTCAATAAGTACAAATTTTGTATTGATAGATGAAGATAGAAAAATTATTTTTGAATTATATGTAAGAGGAAGCGGCAGCCCTATTGACTCTGTAAAAGAGTGTATGAAAAAAATGGTGGTTGAAATTCCTGATGATTTTAATATTAAAGGTGTGTGTACAACAGGATCAGGCCGGGAGCTTATTGGTGCAATGGTTGGTGCTGATGTAATAAAAAATGAGATTTCCGCCCATGCAAGAGCAGCTGTTGAGCTTCATCCTGATGTGCGTACAATTTTTGAAATAGGTGGTCAGGACTCCAAAGTTACTATTATAGAAGATGGAACGGTGGTTGATTTTGCCATGAATCTTGTTTGTGCAGCGGGCACTGGAAGTTTTTTGGATTCCCAGGCGCGGCGCCTTGATATAACAATTCAGGATATGAGCAAAAAAAGTGTTTTATCAGTAAACCCAACTTCAATTGCAGGTAGATGTACTGTTTTTGCAGAGTCGGATATGATTCATAAACAACAGATTGGACATGCCCAGGAGGATATTCTGATGGGATTATGTCACGCCCTTGCCCGAAATTTTATTGGAAATGTCTGCAGGGGCAAAGAGTTGAAACCACCATTTCTTCTTCAGGGTGGTGTGAGTGCAAATGGTGGAATTAAACGTGCATTTGAAGAGGCTCTAAATCATGAGGTTATTATTCCAAAACATAATATGGTTATGGGGGCCTATGGGGCTGCGCTTTTAGCGGCAGACGGTAATATTGAAAAGACAAATTTCAGAGGTATGAGTGTGGGTGATGAACAGGTAAAAACAAGAGCATTTGTTTGCAGTGACTGTTCTAACAATTGTGAGATTATCGAAATAATTAATGGAGAAAATGTTCTGGGGCGCACCGGAGGCCGTTGCGGCAAGTGGTAAAAGTTTATTTCAGATAAAAAAATCCTCTTCTATTAAAAAAAAATCAAAAAAAATCAAAAAAAATTTAAATTTTGGCAAAAAAAAAATTATTTGGTCGATATAGAAATATAATTCGATGCTCTTAAATTTTAGAGTGTTTTAAGTATAAGAGGGCTATGCCATGAAAAAATTTTTTTTGTTGATTTTAACCGGTACAATTTTATTAACGGGTTGCATGAGTAATAATATTTACAAGAACGACCCTGATGGAGATAAAGACACAGCTTCTGACCTGGAATCTGATGGAGTGGAATCTGATGATGAGTGTGTAAAAGGATGCCTGGTTGATAATGTCTGTTATAGAGATGGGGAAGTTAATAAAGATAACTCCTGTAAAGTTTGTGATATTTCTAAATCTTCAGATGACTGGAGTAATGGTGAAAAAACCGATTGCGATGATGGTGTTTTCTGTAATGGAAAAGATAGCTGTAAAAATGGAACCTGCTCGTTACATGATAACAATCCATGTGATGATGGTGATAGCTGCAATGAAGAGTTAACTTCATGTTGCACACCAAAAAGTTATGAACAATGCGGTGATGACAATAATTTATACTGGTATGATTCATGTAATATTGCTGGTGATGTTAAAATAGAGTGTAAAGGAGAACATTCTATTTGTACTTTGACGGGATGTATTTGTGAAGAGGGATGGATTGGAGAAGAGTGTGACAGATGTGTAATTTATGTAGATCCTTCAAAAACGGAATCTGTTTATCCCAAAGGGATGAGCTGGGATAATGCAATGGACGATCTTCAGGAGGCTATTGAAGCTGCAGAAAGTGGCAAGTGTCAGATTTGGATAGCAGCAGGCACATATGTTCCCTCAGTACCAGTTGGTGGCACAACTGACGAGTATACAACATTTTCAATTCCAGAAGGTGTTGAACTGTACGGAGGATTTAAAGGCGGTGAAAAGTCAGTTGATGATAGAAATATTAAATCAAACCCGACGATCTTAAGCGGAATACATGCCACAATACAATCAATGCATGTGGTGACCCTCTCATCAGATAATGTTTTAGATGGGTTGACAATAAGAGATGGACTTCCCAATGGGACAGATAGTGATGTTTTTGGGGGAGGAGTTTTAATATCTGGAAAAAGTGTCGATGAGAAGGCAATAGTTAAAATTTCAGGTTGCATTATAAGCAATAATCGGTCAATTCGTAAAGGCAGTGCCTTATATGCAATCTATAGTGATCTTACTGTTATAGATACGGAGTTTTCCAGTAACATGACCTATAGCGCAACTGTGCCGTCTATAGATGGGCCTGTTTATATTTCATATTCAACAGTAAAAATTATTAATTCAAAATTTGCTGATAATATTGCTGATTCCGGAGGAGGCCTTTATCTTTTATATTCTACTGGAATAATTGAGAACTCTCTTTTTAAAAATAATTCGGCCAGGTATAAATGGGGCGGGGGACTTAGATTATTTGCATCAACAGTGTCAATTATTAACTCCATATTTAGTGAGAATAAAGCTGCTAAAAGTGGTGCTGCTATTGATATTGCTTATCATAGTAATGTCTCTATTTATCAAAGTACAATTTTTAATAACACCATGCTTGCTTTTGATGATAATCCCTCTTCCATCTATGTGAGCAGTGACAGTCAGGCACATTTTTACAACTCAATTTTGTGGAACAAGCCAGGTACGTCTGCTGTTTTAAAAATTGGTGACAGCAACACTAATGTCACACAGAACAACTGTGATATTTCAAGCAATGTTTCGGGCATTACTCCAATGATAAATAAAGATCCAATGTTTGAAAATGAGAGTGCTGATATGCTAAAGTTAACATGCACTACTCCACAAAGTACTGTTGACTGCTCCCCATGTGTTGACGCAGGTGATGAGAGTTTCAACCCCGCGGACACCTATGATCTTGATAGTGATAACGACATTGAAGAACCTCTCCCGATAGATATAATTAGAAATAAAAGAGTAAGCGGTCAATCCTCTGATCTTGGCGCAGTCGAGTTTCAACAGTAATTTTTAGGCCTCTTCACCAGAATCTGTGGGTAAAATTGGGTTCGGGTAGCTTGCCAAGTGTATGATACAAGGCTATTTCTTTAGTTCTCTCCCCGGTTAGGCTCTTAAGGTTCCTATGAAATGATAAACCAAGCTTTTTTTAGTTAATTAAGACAAAATTTAATTGTTATTACTTTTTATAAATTATCGTTCCAATACTGTTATTACTTTTTTATAGGACTTTTTGTGTGAGTGGACGCAGGTGTCGGGAGCCATCAATTTATTGGGGCTTGTCTGTTTTCTTATTAGTGCCAGAAAATCTGTTTAATTTATCTATTTTACCCAGGGCTGCATTTTACTCCGTTGTAAATTCTCATGGCGTATGTTCCTGCGGGAAATACGGTTTGGGGATCTTTTGTTTTTTTCCATAATGCGAGGGCTTTGTAATACTCTGCTAAAAAAACTTTGTTTCTGGCTATTGCTTCTATGCGACCCCATTTGTTTTTGCATGCAACCCTCGGATTCATGTTTCTGTGTGATGCTTGAGTACGGGGGCTCTCGGAGCATTTTTGTTTTAATACTTCTGCAACTCCCATAAACCTCCGTCCCTCTCTCCGCATGGTATCTTTGATATTTGAAATTGCCGTATTTATCCTGTTCGCCAGCTCTTTTATAAGCAGAGACTGCTGAATTTTTTTAAGTACCGGGGGTGTCTCAATTGTCAGAGTGGCAGTTTTGGGCATCACGCCGTCATCTTTAAAATAGATCTCCGGTCGATTGACAATTTTTGATTGCCCCGGTTTATA
>JAFGVO010000233.1 GCA_016937935.1 Deltaproteobacteria bacterium
CACTGTAGTTACAACCTCGACTCCAGGTTTATTTAAAGGAACAATATTCTCATGCCGAGGCTCACTGCACCCAAAAAGAAAAAATATTAAAATAACTCCGGAAAGTATGGCATTAAACATTTCCATGAAAGACCAGTACCATTTTTGCATTATCATCGCAATATTGACACAATTGTAAATGGTTTCTTGCTTTCCCCCTATTTAGGTATATTTATTAGTGTGGAGTAACCAACTCCCCCAACAAAAGGAATTATTATGTCCAAAGGTAAAGATGCTAAAAAAACAGAAAAGAAGAAGTCTGAAAAAACGTTGAAAGAAAAACGCAACGATAAAAAAATTAAAAAGGCTGAAAAAGATAAAATCTGAAAAAATTAGCTGACCGGATTTCAATAAATCCACAAACCTTCTTTGCTCTTAAACCTCCTATATTATATTTCTATTCTTCATCAAAAAGAACGCTGGCGCCTTCAAACTTTGTTGAGGAGTGTACAAGCATAACTGTTCCAAGTGACTCAATATAACCCGACACGTATTTTATAAAAGTTTCAGACTCATCTGACTTAGGCTCTCTCAGCCCCATAATTACAAGGTCTGACTCTCCTGACACTTCAGACATTATTGTTGAAATCTGTTTCTCTTTTGAATCATGAACTATAACCTCTGCTGTTGCCTTTACACGGGAATCTTCGATTATTCTTGTTAAACTTCCTGTGGCATTATGTTTTTGATTCTCCTCGTCAACAACGACATAAATATTAATACGGGCTTTTCTCCACTGCTCTGATGATAAAATCAGATAACCTAACAGGAGCATCAGGTCACCGTTTTTATTCATGCCCCCCCACCAGATATCAATCTTTTCGTAGTCTCCAAATCCCCGTTTGTCATCATAGTTAACAAAAATTAGATTGTGGTCCAATGCCATAAGAGAGTGAACGAGATTTGTAAACCTTGCCGGACTTTCACTTTCATCACCCCAGCCCATAATAACAGTATTCGGCTTCATGCCTGACAGACCATAGGACTGACTGGCATTAATAATTCCATCATAAATATCACTTGCAACAGCAACCTGAGTAAGCATATCGGGGTAAAGACGACCAACTGTCTCCCTGACACCTGGCTCAAGACGGTCTGCACGCTTTGACTCAAGTATAATATCACCCTGAATAAGATAAAAATATGTAGCCAGACCTCTTGTGTCAATCATCCACTTTGTAAGATTTATCAGATGTTGTCGCTCAGAAGGTTCCCCGGCAAAAACAATGGCATTGGCGCGCCAGTTTTTAGAGTTTCTTCTGTTTTTATGCAGTTTAAGCAGCCCTTTTTGAACAACAGCAGCCCAGAATCCGGCCCAGGTATCTTTGGGCGAAGATTTAAAATTCCTGCGCTGCAATATCCAGTATACCGCCAGCATGGCAAATGTCGCACCAATCATTGCAACCATATCAAGTTTAAACATTATACCAAGACAGGCCACAGCACCTATAAAACTAACAGCTGACGGTGTTTTAAACTCAGGTCTGTAGCTGGCAATTCCCGACCACTTCTGAATACCGCTGGCCAGACAGATAAATCCGTAACTTGAAAGAAAAAACATTGTTATTACACGGGCGATTAAATCCAGCTCTCCCAACAGGATTCCACTTTCTGCAACTATAAAAGTAATTACAGTACCAATGCGGGGTTCATTAAGAGGTCCGTAGCCTTTACCAAGAAACCGGGGAACAACACGATCCATAGCAAGAGCCTGTAGATAACGAGGTGCGCCGAGAATACTTCCAAGAGCCGAAGAAATGGTTGCTGCAAACACTCCGGCAATAATAAGAGATGGAAATCTGGCAACCTTCATCCAGACCATCTGATCAGTTTTAAGAGCCTCGGGATCAACTTTCATTGCAAGAAAAACCGGAATAGCCAGATAAACAAGCAGACCAACAATAATTGCACCCATTGTACCAAGGGGAATAGACTTTCGGGGATCTTTAAGATCTCCTGACATGGCCACCCCGGCGGTAAAACCTGTTACAGCCGGAAAAAATACCGCAAAGAGAACTTCAAAAGATTCGCTGCCCTTAGAAAACCACAGAGGCACCTGACTAAGAGGAGTAACAGGTCCGGTCCCCATAAAAAGAGAAACCAGTGAAAGAACAATGGCAATAAGAACAATATACTGTACACGTAAAGCAAGGGATGTACTTATAAAAGTAATAACTGTAAGTGCCACGCAGGCAATTGTTCCAACAATACGCCGGTGAAAAAGATCATTTGTAAATCCAAAAGATTCAAGAAATGACTCTGCAAAACCTAAGATATACAAACTTGTTGAAAGAGCCAGTGCAAAAAAGAGCGCCAGACCGATTGCGCCGCCGATGGGAAGACCGAGACTGCGGGAAATCATATAATAATCCCCGCCTGCTTTAACTGTACGATTGGTTGCAATAGAACTCACACTCATTCCCGCAGTTATGGAAATAACATGAGCGAGCAGCACAACCAGAACTGCTCCAATGAGGCCTCCGTTACCAACCACCCACCCAAAACGAAGGTACATAATAACGCCGAGAATTGTGAGAATAGACGGTGTAAAAACCCCTCCAAAAGTACCAAATTTCATATTTTTATTATCTTTAGACTCTTTATTTTTTTTATTTTTCATTAAAAAATTCAATCCGGCAAAGCCAGTATTCAAAATCAAGTTCACTATATATTATTATTTCTCTTAAATTAATTGATTTTTATTCATGAACAATACTTTAAGTACTTTATTTAATATAGCAAAACAATATAATATATATGC
>JAFGVO010000234.1 GCA_016937935.1 Deltaproteobacteria bacterium
GCAATTGCAATGAGTGAGCAGATTATAAGTTTTAGCTTCTCATAGCTGTCATGTCTGTTTTTATTAATCCAGATAATAACAGGAAAGATTGGCGCAACAATAAGCAGCTGTCCAATTTCTACCCCAATATTAAAACCAAACAGAGCAGGAATCATGTCGCCGGTATCAAGCCCGAGATTTTGAAGAACTGCGCTGAATCCCAGCCCGTGAATCAGACCAAATCCAAAAGTTACAAGGGCTCTTGATTTTGGGTCTTTTTTAAAAATATTTTCAACTGCAACAAAAAGAATAGAAAGAGCAACCAGAGGTTCAACTATGTATGGAGAAACTTTTACAAGATTAAAAACCCCAAGGGCCAGAGTGATGCTGTGAGCAACAGTGAATGATGTCAAAATCAGGGCAAGTCTCTTCCATGTAAGAATAATTATTACAAGGGACAGTACAAAAAGCACATGATCAAGGCCTCCTAAAATATGAACAATTCCCTGTTTGATATAGGTTAATAAGGCATTCTCAAGTTTTTCTGCCTGCTCTGTTGTCTCGCTTTTATCATTGGCTGAAGTTGAGGCTGAAGCTGAATTCTGAGCTTTCTGTTCATTTAATTTTCGGTTTTCTTCCTGAATTCTCAGGCTGACCGCCTTCATTTTATCCAGGGTTTCTTTGTCTGGTCTGCCCGCACCTCTGTATTGTCCTGATGAATTATATTTACGTTCTTCTGGCTGAAACAGTTTTTTTACATTTATTACTGCAAGTTTATGACCCCAGAACACATACTGTTCTTTGGCCCTAATGTGATAAAATGTCGATGTGATACCGTGGGCTGTCTCTTCTTCTAAAAAAAGAGAGCAGTCAATTTTAAGTTCATCAAGCTCGTCAGGGCAGATTACCGGAATTTTTACAACAACCTTATCAATTGCTTTTGCATATCCTGTAAAATTGGATTTTCCATATGTGCAGGCTCTGTCATTGTTTGTAACAGTTACGTTTTCAGATAAATATTTATCAACAGCATCTTTATAGTTGTTGATTTGTGATTTTGA
Organism: Deltaproteobacteria bacterium; assembly: GCA_016937935.1. Lineage (GTDB taxonomy): Bacteria > Myxococcota_A > Polyangia > JAAYKL01 > JAAYKL01 > JAFGVO01. The sequence continues at coordinate 1,041 of JAFGVO010000234.1, forward strand.
AATCTCGTGCGGGGTTACATTTTCACGTTTAAGCATTTCCACAATTGAGATGGCATTCAATCGATAATCAAAGTTGATTGTTGTTCCATCGGTGCGTGCGGAAAAGCTGCTTCTGGCTTCTGTATGAGCAGATGCGTTAAAGGTAAAAAGATTAATTGACAGATAAAAAGCAGACCAGACCAATAATAGTGAGAAAGACTGAAAATTTTTAACGACAGGCAGAGATTTTAAAATTTTAGAGAATTGAAGCATTCAAAATATAGTCCATTTTCGGGAAAGCCGGTTTAAGATACTCGCTGCCCTTGGTCTGAAGAAGCATCTGTGACGGACCTTGCCCCCTTGGTGCTCCTTCTCCATATCCCGAGTAAAGCTTATTGACATTTGTCATATCTTTTATAATTCCAAAAGGTGCAAATCCCATTTTATCAAGGGGTTTATTATCTTTAAAATTGATAAAAATCTGAGTTGTCCGTGTTCCCGGGCCTCCCATGGCAAAGGTAACAGTGCCTGTAGTGTTGTCATGCTTTACGGGATCATCATCAATTTTATTATTTCGCCATTTTGTATTCAGTTCCGGGTCGCCGCTGATTCCAAACTGGGCAATAAAACCGTCAATAACTCTAAAGAATGCAACATCGGTGTAATAGTTTTCTTTTACAAGTGTGTAAAACCGCTGAGCTCCCAGTGGTGCCCACTCTTTTTTTACATCAATTAAAATATCTCCCTGAGTGGTTTTCAGTTTTACCGTGTATTCGTCAGGGCATACTTGATTAGTCTCTGTTTTAGCGGATGTACTTTTTGATGAGTCAGTGGCCGCTGGTGATTTGCATCCGGTCAGCCCTAGAATTAATAATAATAGTATTGATATTTTGTAAATTTTCATGTCGGTTATTTATCAGTTTTATGTCCCTTTTTGCAAGGAAATATTTAAATTTACAACCTTGCTTGAATCTTACATTCAACTGGATTATCATCATGGCAATGATCCGTTATTTGTAAAACATCTTTTATTTTCATAAAATTATAAAAATGGTTTAATAAAGAATCTATTATGAATTTGCACTTATTAAATTTAAAAAAAACTCTATTTCTTTTTATTTTTTTGTCCGGATGTTTTGTAAAGCCTGTCTGTTACAATGATGCTGATTGTCCCCAAAACGAGTTCTGTTCAATTGTTGAAGGTTCAAAAGAGGGCGAATGCATATCTCGGTGCACAGTTGACGGGGATTGCGCCGGTGTTGGGATCTGTGACCTGGCATCAGGTTTATGTATTGAACCTGAGTGTGTAAATAGCGAGGACTGTCCTTTTGGGTATGAATGTTATTTAAACAACTGCAGGGCTGCCGGGCAGATTGTATGTCCTGATGATATGCGGGTAATTGACAACTCTTTTTGCATTGATACATATGAGGCTTCCCGATCTGATGCAACTTTTTCATTACCCGGGACTGATGAAAAAATGGCCACTTCAAGGGGAGGGGTTATTCCCTGGCAGGTCTGGGATAACCAGACTGCAGAGGCGGCGTGTGAAGCTGCGGGAAAAATGCTGTGCACTGGCTCACAATGGCAGCGGGCCTGCAGTGGACCCGATGATACTGTGTATGGCTATGGTGATAAATATGAGCCCGCAACCTGCAACGGAATTGATACTTTCTGTTTTTGTGATTCAGTCATAAATTCCGGTGAGTGTCCATATCCCCACTGTTACCACGATGTTGGCGCGGCTTTCAGGCTTGAACCAACAGGAAGTTTTAAGGGATGCACTAACGGTTTTGGTGTTTTCGATATGAATGGCAATTTGTGGGAGTATGTGGCCGGGGGCAGCGATTATTCTGTCAGAGGGGGCGCATTTAACTGCTCGGATTCGGAGAAACTCCACAGCTGCAGTTATGTTCCAGGCTCCTGGACACCTTCCGCAAGAGGCTTCAGGTGCTGCAGTGCAGGGGAGATAATAATGCCCGATGATAGTGATTCTGATTCGGGAGAGACCGGCAAATGAGATTTGTTAAAGTTATTTCATCTGTATTACTGATTGTTATTTTCTCTTTTTATGTCCGCTCTGCCAGATGTGAAGAAATCTGTATCCAGTGTGAGGTTAAAAAAGCAAAGGCTGATATTGAAAAAGGAAATGGGGAGAATGCTGTTAACCGTTTAAAAGAGCTCGTGTCTGCTAATCCCCAAAACTCAAAGCTGGTACTGCTGCTGGCAGATGCATATCGTAGAACTGGTAATGTTTTCTGGGCACAAAATACCCTTTACATGTGGCTTGAAGAGCATCCTGAAGATTGTGAGGCCCTCTCATTTTTAGCATGGCTCGAAATATCACAGGGAAATCCGGAAGGTGCAAAAGAGATACTTGCAACTGAGGGCTGCCCTGACAGCGGGCTTATGGAGACCAGGTGGAAGCTTCTTTTGGGATACATCGATTCTATTGAGAACAGTGGTGATATTTCATTAAAAGGATTTAAGAAGGCGTATCCGGAAGACAGGAAATTATGGGATACCCTCTGGAATAAAAAAGTGGAAGGGCGGGTTTCTCCTTTTGAAATAAGGTTGAATTTATTTGCCGGCTACACTTCAAACGGCAGTGCAGGGTCACCTGCAGATTCTGCAAGGGAATCTGGAAAAAGTGCAATTGGTAATTTTGATTTAAAATCCAGGTTTGTCTATCCCACAGAAAAAAATGTGAGACCTTTTCTTGAGGGAAATCTTAGAATGAACGGCCTTTTGAAAAGTGAGCTGCAGGAGTACTCATACATTGATCTATCCTACAGGCCGGGGCTTATGTTTGGAAGGAAAACAAAATTTAGCGCTGCATACAGGGGAGATCTTCTGCTTCTTGCGACACCGGGCAAAAAGAAATATTATGAGGCTCACAGACTTGAGCTTGAATTTGAGAGCAGGGGAGGTCTTCTTGTTTTTGCCGGAGCAGGTAAAAGATATTTTAAGGAAAATGGCAGAACCAGAACAGAGGTTGACGGAGGAATAGGGGGATCTTTAAGACTTAACAGGTGGATGAGTCTCATGGGGGCTTTAAACGGAAAATATTTTAACGCAGCGGGAGATGCCTACGATCAGGCCGGGACGGGAATCATAACTGTTGCACAGGTTTTGCTGCCCAAAAAAATGTCATTCAGGTCGGGGCTTGGGGGTAGTCTGGATTTTTATTTCAACTCGGGAGGTGAGCGAGGAGAGCTTGCATTTGGTACAACAGCAAAACGGAGGGATTTTACTGTTCGCCAGTTTGATGAGCTATGGGCGCCCCCTTTTAAAAATGTTCAGGCAGGTCTTTCATACGAGTACAATCACAGGGACTCTTCTGCTGATATGAATAATGGAATTATCAGTTACGATTATGTTGAACACAGAGTTCTTTTAAAGATTAAAATTATTTTGAAAATGAATCCTTTTGCACCTGGAGCAGTCAATAATAAAGATCATGTTGAAATTGATTATGAACCTGGCGACAAATCAGACGATAATGATACGGGTGGAGACAGTCGGGAGATAGCAGATCTTTTACGGGAAGACGAAGCTGCACGGGCGGCATCGTCATGTGTTGACTAGTAAAATTTAAATTGAGCCACTTGATATTTGGGAGGTAAATATGTTTAGAAAAATTATTGCAGCCATATTTTTAATAAGTATGATTTGCGGAGTGTCATATGGGCAGACAAAGGCTTGTGACGAGCTGTCAGGCAGTAAAAAAGCCATTGCTCTTAAAATTATGAATAGCCAGCATCCATACAGCTGTTGTGATTCGACCATTTTAAAATGTGTTGAAAAAGAGAATCCTTGTGATGTGGCTCTTCGGCTGGCAGACAGTATCTGCAAGGATGTTGCAAAAGGTGAAAAAGAGTCGAAAATAATAAGAGGTCTTGAGTTGCGCGCCAAAAGCATGAATCCATATGGCAGGAAATTTAAGATTGATTTGAATGGGCTACCCGTTGCAGGGGAAAAAAATGCCCCTGTTACTGTTGTTGTTTATGCGTGTGCCCGTTGTCCATATTGTTCAAAACTTGTTCCAATGATGTATGATGTAGTGACCAAAGGCGCCCTTAAAGGCAAAGTGAAACTTTATTTTAAGGCATTTCCTCTTAAGAGTCATAAGTTATCAAAGGAGGGCGGGCTTGCAATGCTGGCCGCTTTAAAACTGGGACACTTTTGGAATTATGTATTAAAGATGTATTCTGAATTTGATAATTTCACTGTAGATAAACTCTATGACTGGGCAAAAATAGAAGGCATGGATTCTCAAAAATTTAAAGAAATCATGAATAGCGAAGAGGCAAGAAATGAGCTGGTGGCGAGCAAAAAAGAGGGGCTGGCCAATAAGGTTGATGCAACTCCACAGATTTTTATCAACAACAGAAGATATTATGGTTTTCTCAATATTGGTGAAGTGGCAGATGTGCTTGAAGAAGAGTACAACAGGGTTGTGACTAAAAAATAAATCTGCCCAGGCCGGAGTGTTAAAAATCTATGGAATTAAAAAGAAAGTTATTGTTGTTCGCATTTGTTCTAAGCGCCTCGTTAAGTGTATTGTTTGCTGCTTCGTGTAATCTTCAGTTTGGCGGTTCTCTTGTTACTGTTGAAAATGAATCATCAGAAACTGCCAGTACTGATACTGAAACCGGGGATACTGAATCCGGGGAAGGTACAGATAATGGAGGGTGTATTAGTGTAGATACACAAACTGATACTGCAATATTTATTGACAGTGATGATACTGAATCAGACAATCCTGATTCGGGTACAGGGGCATATTTTGATACCGGTTCAGATACAGATCCAGAAACACAGCCAGATACAGAGCCCGATACACAAACAGATTCGGATACAGTGGATTCCAATCTCTGTCCAAAGGATATGGTTTACATTCCCGCAGGTGTAACTTCGTCAATAACGAAACCGTTTTGTATGGACAAATATGAGGCTTCAAAATCTGATGCAACAGCATATTCATATGGCAATAACGAGTCTGTTGCCATGTCCGTTAAAGGGGTGCTCCCATGGTATGTCAATCCCATGAATGTGAATGCTCTTCACATATTTAAAGATGCCTGTGGTGCAGCAGGTAAGGCGCTTTGCAATAGTGAACAGTGGTTTGCCTCATGTACAGGACCTTCTGACTACACTTATGTTTACGGAAATAATTTTGAAGTGGAGACCTGTAATAATGTTGCAACTTTCTGTGATGATTACTGCGCTGAAAACAGTATTGATAAATCTTTATGCAATATCAATACTCTCAATTGCGGCTATTATTGCGGAACGGGTTCTTCATACAATGTCTGCTGGGAGGTAAAACCAACGGGACATTTTGCGGATTGCACAAATGATTTTGGCACAAGGGACATAAATGGCAATGTCTGGGAGATTGTAACAACAGATTCTGCAGACGGATACGAAATACGCGGAGGAGCAATCAATTGCGCAGACCCGGTTAATCGCTTCAAGTGTTCATTTACAGCAGGCTGGACATCTCTTTACGCCGGATTCAGGTGCTGCAAATATCTCAATTAAAAAATTAGAATTACACTATTTGAAAGTAAAGGTTATTTAATGAATATTGAACAACATGAAAATGAATGGTTAAAATCTGAAGGCTCAAAGATGATTACTGCACTTGGAGTAAAAAGTGGTAACAAGGTGGTTGAGTTTGGATGTGGAATCGGACGATATGGAATACCCGTTTCTCAGGTGGTTGGTGAAAACGGTTCTGTTTTTGCAATAGAAAGAGACAAAGATGAAATTGCAATTTTTCGTGAGAGGATGGCTCTGTATGGAGGAGGCGGGATAATCAAAATAATGAACGGCGATGATATTTTATTATCCAATATTGAGACCGGCATAATTGACAGCATGTTTATGTTTGATGTGCTCCAGTATGTTGATGATTGGAGTTTATTATTTGAAAGCGCCCGCCGTGTATTAAAATCAAATGGAACTGTCCATGTTTATCCAGCAGAAGTTCCTCATCCCGGTTCAGTTGATCCTGTAAAAGTTGCCCTCCAGATGCAGAAAATCGGCTTTCAATACAAGGGTAAACTTAAATTTGATATGATGCATAATAAAGATATGGTAACCGATTATGTCTACACCTTTGTTATCTGATTTATTTTTATCCCGACAGGTAATTATGTTTGAAAACAGGCATAGTTAGAATTATATTTAGTCATATGAAAATTATCAGGTATTACAAATTCTTGTGTTTAATTGAAATTGCATTTTTTTGATTTGTGTACAAGCAGAGAAAGGTAATCTTGCGGTTATGATTGATCGACTTTTAAGTCTGTTGTTGTACAGGTACAGGGATGATGACAGTGAGACATTCTTTCATGCCCGTGGTCTTCTTTTTCTGTATAGTTGTATTGTTCTGTTGCTTTTAGCGGTGCAGCCGCTTACTCCTGTTCAAGGGGTAGAGCTAATGGCCATTAGAGGGATGTTGGCTTTTTCAATTATTCTAATAATTATTTTGTGTATGGGATACCGGCTGGGATCTATTAAAACGGCTATTTCAGGTTTTTTTATTTTAATCTCCATAATGGTGTTTTCCTCTTCTAATTTTAATCGATATGAAGTTTACAAAATAACGACATTTTATCTTCTTATTGTTTTTATTTCGGCGCTGGAGATTAAGAGGCGCCTGTTTAGCGATTTAATGACTCTGTTGTCTATTAGTGCACTGTGGGGAGATTATTTTATCAGGGCGCGCAAAATGTTCAGTCCGGAAAAACCTGTGGAGATTACAGATACTGTTGCTTGTTCGGGACTTCTGATTCTTGCGTTAATTATTGTTCGTTATGTCACTGCACGTAATTTTAGAGTTTTGGCCCTTGCAAGAAATGAAACAGAGGTGAAGGAACAGCAGGCTGTTGCCCTCTATACTCTTCAGAGGTTTCTTAATGAAGTAATTGATACTATGCCGTTAGCGATAATAAGTGTTGATTTAAACTTCTGCATAACCAAGTGGAACATCAGCGCGGAAAAGTTGACCGGATCAGGCTTGAAGGATGCGGAAGGGAAATCTCTGCGAAAGGTTCTTGATCGTCCGGAAACATGGTTTAACGAATTAGAGGAATCAATGAAAAAAGGAGAGTCTGTTGGAATGCATAGAGTTTTTGTGATGCATAATGGGGAACCAAAATATGAAAATGTTTCTCTCTCTCTAATTGGCGGCATGGCTGAAAACGGAGCGGTAATATGTATTGATGATGTTACCGAGCAGGTGCGCATTCAGGAAATTCTCATTCAAACTGAAAAAATGATGTCTGTTGGCGGTATGGCCGCAGGGATGGCTCACGAAGTAAACAATCCTCTATCGGGTATTCTTCAGAGTGTATCAGTAATTGACTCAAGGCTTGGTGTTGAACTTCCTGCAAATAAAAGTGCTGCCGAGGAGCTGGGGCTTAATATGGAGACAATTGCGGAGTATCATAAACGCAGAGGTATATTTGACCTTGTTCGCATGATTAGGGATTCAGGTAATCGGGCTTCAGAGGTAGTTTCGAACATGTTGAGTTATGCAAGAAAGTCTTCGGGAACGGACTCTTTTGCAAATGCAGATTTAGGTGACATTGTTGAACGTACTTTAAAATTGATAGTTATGGATTTGAGACCAGTGGAGGTGGAGTGTGATTTTCCTGCAAATAAAGCAATGGTTTTCTGTTCGGCATCCAGTATTCAGCAGGTTGTAATTAATATTTTAAAAAACGGTGTTGAAGCAATGGTCGAGGAGAAAAAGAGTGGTGCGAACCGTCGGAACTTTAATTTTAGAATTGCTATTTCAAAGGACGGGGACGGGTTTCTATTAACGTTGTCGGATAATGGTCCCGGAATGCCTGAAGATGTTCAGAACCGAATATTTGATCCTTTTTTCACTACTAAACCCGCTGGTCTTGGTACCGGGCTCGGATTAAGTGTTTCCAGGTTTATTGTTGAGGAACAGCATGAGGGAAGACTTTCCATGACTTCAGAAAAGGGAGTTGGAACAACGTTTAACCTGAAGTTCCCGGAGCGATTTCCCTGAAAATGCAAAAAAAACGAGTATTTGGTTTCGATTTGCATGTGATTTTGTAGCCATGTAAAA
>JAFGVO010000028.1 GCA_016937935.1 Deltaproteobacteria bacterium
ATTAGAGTGTGGAAAATAATTGAATCAGAAGTTATAACAGTGTAGACAGCTTGTTACTTTACATGATTAGAAATCAATTAAATTACTAATGATATTCCTGTAAAACAGAAAACATAAAAGAGAACTATGGCTAAAATAATTTCTATTGCAAATCAAAAAGGCGGAGTTGGAAAAACTACAACCGCTGTTAACCTTGCCGCATCACTTGCAGCAGCAGAAAAATCAGTACTGGTAATTGATTTGGATCCTCAGGCTAATGCCACATCTGGTTTGGGCATTAACTCTAATGATCTGAAAACAAGCAGTTATGATGTTCTTATTGGTGACAGTGACATTGCAAGTTCAATCATTACAAGTGAACTTGATTTTCTTGATCTTCTACCTGCCCACAGAGATCTGTCCGGTGCAGAGGTTGAACTGGTAAATGCAGATGACAGAGCAACCAGATTAAAGGATGCTCTTGCATCCCTCGACAGTAACTATGATTTTATAATTATAGACTGTCCCCCGTCACTTGGAATGCTGACTCTTAATGCTCTATGTGCGGCAAATGCCGTAATTGTACCTCTTCAGTGTGAGTACTACGCACTTGAAGGACTTAGCAGACTACTTGAAACCGTCAATATTCTCCGGTCTGACCTGAATAACAGCCTGGTTATTGATGGAATTGTTCTTACTATGTATGACAATAGAAATAATTTATCAAGACAGGTTGAAAAAGAGGTTAGAGAGAATTTTGACGGCAAAGTTTTTGATACTGTTATTCCAAGAAACGTTAAACTTTCAGAATCACCATCTTTTGGCAAGCCGGCACTTCTTTATGATGTACGCTCAAAAGGTTCACAACAATATTTAAAGTTTGCCAGAGAGTATCTGGCAATGCAAAAACAACAAGAACTAGAACAACAGCAGCGGCAGTAAATGGTAACAGCAAATAAAAATAAAAAAGGTTCGAGACCCGCTCTTGGGAAGGGGCTTAATGCTCTAATTCCAGGTGCGTCTTCAGTTTCAAACAGGGCCGGGGAACCAGTCCTTAAAGAGTACATGAAATGTCCGGTCAACAGAATCAAACCGGACAAAAATCAGCCTCGACGCTATTTTGATAAAGAGTCTCTTGATGATCTAGTGGTCTCAATAAGAGAACAGGGCATAATTCAACCCCTGATTGTTCGCAGAATTGCAGACGGTTACGAATTGATTGCCGGCGAAAGAAGATGGCGCGCATCTCAGATGGCGGGACTTAAAGAGGTTCCAATAGTAATCAAGGATGTTTCTGACTCAGCAGCATTCGAGATGGCTCTGGTTGAAAATATTCAACGTGAAGATTTAAATCCAATTGAAGAAGCCATGGCAATATCAAGACTGATTGAAGAGCATAACTACACCCAGATTCAACTTTCTGAGAGAATCGGTAAAAACAGATCTACAATTGCAAACAGCATGCGCCTTTTAAAACTTCCAGTTGATGTTCAGCAAATGGTTACATCAAGGGAACTGACCGAGGGACATGCGAGAGCTATTCTTCAGGCGGATTCTGAAAAATCGATGATCGCTCTTGCTAAAATGGCAGTCCTTAAAAAGTATTCCGTTAGAACAACTGAAATTCAGGCTAGAAAACTGGCCCATGGCAAAGAGCTTGTAGAAAAAATCCCAAAAGAGAATAAAGCAGCTAATAATCCTCAGGTTAAAAGTCTGATAGAACGACTCGAAAGAGCAATCGGGGCAAGAGTAGAGATTAGCGATAATGGCGGCAAGGGTAAATTGACAATACAATACACCAGCTATGAAGAGCTGGATAGAATACTGGATAAAATGTTACAGTAGACATTGTAAAAACAATGCCTAACTATAAAGATTAGAAAACAAGGGAGCAATCAATGGCTGATGATAAAAATACAATAGAGAGAAATATGGCCAGGGGCACAGACGGCACAACACTCGACATTATTGTTGATGATTCTGATAAACTTCCCCATGGTCTTGTAAGATTAAGATCTGGAGTAATTGCAATTACTCATGTTTACTGTCCTAACGGTCATAATCTTGTTGATGATACATCTGATGCGAGATTTAATGGATACCCGGGTATTTCATTGAAAGTTAAAGGGTTAAAAAAAGAGGGCATTGTAATTATGAGCCCCATCCATGGTGATGATACCAGGTTTGGAATCAGCAACTTTGAACCTGGAGAGATTACTAGAATATCATGTCCGGTTTGCGATACAGAACTTCCTGTTATCCAGGATTGCGGATGCACTTCTCATTCTAAACTTGTTGGACTCTACCTTGATCCTGAGCTGGTTGACGGCAGCCAGGTTGTTCTTTGTAATTCATGGGGATGTCTCAGATCCAGAATTACAGATAGATTCCAGATAATCTCAAAACTGGATTGATCTTTTTTAGTCATGTCTGGAAAAAATGATTCCACTCTCATAATTGCAGGTTCTGGAATAGCCGGTATTAGTGCTGCAATCTCTGCAAGGCAGGCCTATCCTCATATTAATATCATAATAATATCAGGTGATGAAAAGGGATTTTACAACAGAATTGCTCTTGACAGCTTTGTAACAGGCAAAAGAAGTATTGAAGATCTCTATTTTAATAAACAGTCCTGGCTGGAAGACAACAGAATTGGATTTATTCATTCTAAAATTATCAGTATTGATCCTGAAAATCATAAACTTGTAACTGATGATTCCAAAGAGTACAGTTATGACAAACTCATACTGGCAACCGGTGCCTCTCCCCTGCTTCCTCCTGTTGATGGAATTGACAATAATAGAGTTTATTCTCTTTGGACTCTTCAGGACGCAACAAATTTAAAAGAGACACTCTCAACATGTGAGTCCGTGACAATTTTGGGAGGCGGTGTTTTAGGAGTTGAAGCTGCCCTTGATTTTGCAGCTTTCGGAAAACAGGTTACTCTTATTGAAAAATCATCTTTTTTAATGCCTTCACAATTAACAGACGACTCATCAAAACTGCTTTTTAAAATACTAAATCAAAAAAACATCTCTGTTTTAACAAATAGCACTGTTGAAAGTATTATTAAAAATGGTTCATCTGTTAAAGTTAAAATAGAAAATAAAAATTATGTTACATGTGATATTGTTACTGTTGTTACCGGTGTGGCCCCAAATTTAAAAATCGCAAAAAATGCCGGTATTAATATAAACAGAGGAATCATTACTGACAAATACATGGCCACAAGCGCTCCTGATATTTTTGCATGCGGCAACTGCACTGAGTTTGAAAACAATCTCAATCTGCTCTGGAACCCCGCAATGGAACAGGGAATCTGTGCGGGACAAAATATTTTTAAACTTCAAAAAGAGTATGTTCAAAAAAAATATTCTGTTCATCTGAAAAGCCTTGAAATATCACTTTCATCTATTGGAAATCCCCTTGAAATTAATGGGAATGACACAATAATAAATTTGGATAATACCGGCGAAAACAAAGCGATTAAAACCCTTGCAATATCAACAGAGGGCATAATTAAATATGCTGCATTTGTTAATGATACAGACGGTTTTTACCAGATTGAAAAAGCTGTAAAAAACAGACTTGAAATACCCGTTGAAATAATAAAACAGAATTCGTTAAATGCTGTTATTGAATATGTGAATAAAATTTACGAAAAAAATAGCAGCGGATGGGTATGTCAGATGTGCGGCTACACTCACGAAGGAGAAAATCCCCCGAACGTCTGCTGTGTATGCGGAGTAGGAAAGGATCAATTTCTGGTAACCTGAATATGAGCAGCCATAATAGAACAGATGTCATTGTTATTGGATCGGGACTTGGAGGGCTTAGTTGTGCACTTCACCTTGCAAAAAAAGGTCTCAGTGTAACAGTACTTGAAAAACAGCCAAAGGTTGGCGGCTATGCTCAGAACTTTCACAGGTCCGGGTATGATTTTGATGTATCCCTACATCTTCTGCCATCTATGAATAAAGGGGCTGGACTTCATAAACTCCTCAAGTATCTTCAGGTGCTTGATAAACTTAAAGTTGAAGAACACACTCCGATGTTCACATCTGTTTTTCCTGATACAACATACAAGCTGCCGGGAAAAAAAGAGGCTGCCCATTATTTAAAATCAGTTTTCCCGGATGAAGCTGCAGGAATTGACGGTTACATTGATGCAATCAATCGCATTGTTTCTGATAACGGAAAACTATTCTGGGATGGAGACATTGATTTAAAGAATTTTTATCCCGCACAATATTTTAAACAGACATATCAGCAGTTGCTGGATAGATTTTTTACAAATCCAAAAATAAGCGGCCTTCTTGGTCAATTATGGCAGTCAACTGGACTTCCAAATACAATGTGCGCTGCTAACTGGAGTGCAGAAGTATTCGGGTCCCATTTAATAACTGGAAACTACTATGTACAAGGTGGAGGGCAGGCAATTTCAAACGCAATGACCCAAACCCTTTTTGAAGCCGGATGCAAAGTTTACACATCTTCTTTAGTAAAGGAGATAATTATTGAAAATCGCAAAGCCACAGGAGTAATTCTTGAATCAGGCGAACACCTTTTTGCGGATTCTGTTATTTCAAATGCGGGTCCTGACGAGGTTTATCTCAATCTTGTAAAAGATGAAACCCTTTGCAAACCATATATTTTTAAACGCAAATTATTAAAACCCTCAATTTCACTTTTAACTCTTTACATCGGGCTTGACACATCCGGTAAAAATGCGGGGGTTTCTGACCGTACCACTTTTGTAAATCACACATATGATAACACTGTTGCATTTAACAATGCCATGAATGAGAACTTTGATATTACAGATTACATTATTAGTGACTACACCGATGAAAACGCGGGAACCCACAATAAAGGGGCTGGAATTGTTCAGATTCTGGAACCTGCAAACGGGGCCGCCTGGACTGATATTTCAAGAGAAACATACGAAGATAAGAAAAAAAAGGTCATTGAGAGAATTTTAAATAAAGTATCCGCCAGATTTCCACGTTTAAAAGAGCATATTAAAGTTCTTGATCTTGGTACTCCGAGAACCATGCAACTTGCCACGAGAAACCCGGGAGGAGCTGTTTACGGGTGGGCTCAAAGTCCGGACCAGGCTGACAACTGGAGATTTAGCGGAAAATCACATATTAAGGATCTTTATTTTACAGGAGCCTGGGCAAGAGGTGGCGGAGGCGGTTACATGGGCGCAATTGTAAATGGTAGAGTCACTTCACATCAGGTGCTTTTGGGACACAAAAAAAGGGATGACATTGTACATTTTGATGTTGTAAAACCAAAGACTATGAATGTTATTGAAAATGTTACAGAGACCTCCAGTGATTATTCTCTCAATCTTAAATCCGAAATTTATACTGTAATAGCTGAAAAAGATGATATTTCACCTATGGGTGAACTTCTTCCACAAAGTGCTATTAAAATTTTATCATCATCTGCAGATCGCTATGTTGAAGATAAAAAACATGATCTTCATAAAATCTGGCCCCTTTTTAATCCTCAGAAAAAATGGAATACAACATACTTTCAGATGCGATTTTTATTTGTACCTTTTTTACAACTTAAACCTGGTGACAAGCTTATAGTGGAAACATCATTTATTCCCAAACAGAGCGGCAAGGGTGAATTCACACAGAATATATATTTTAAAAAAGATAATAAAAAAGTGGCAAACGCAGCAGGACGAGTCCTTGTAAGAGTGTAACACCTCAAAACAATGACAACATTATCATTTAATGTTAAGATTCAAAAGTTGCTTTAAACTCTGTTCAAATATTGATTTAGGATTATAATACACAATATGGATATCAATTGCGAAAATTGCGGTGCTAAATATACTCTGGATGAACGATTACTGAGCACATCAGGTACAGATGTCAAATGCAACAGCTGCTTAAATGTATTTAAGGCATTTCCTCCCAGACAGATTTTTGCAGATCCCCTTGTTCCATGGACTGTTCATACTTTAAATGACAAAGTTGAAAAATTTCAAACTATCACAGAGCTTCAAAAGGCTATTGAAGAACTTCTTATTATTAAAGGTGATAAAGCTTCCAAATTTGGAGGACCATGGAAAAAGATTGAAGATGTCCCCCAGCTTTTAAGTTTTATACCTGCAGGAAACCATCAAAGAATCATTGCCAGCCCTGTCTCGGCGGGTTTCCCGGCTTCAAACAGTGCTGTAAGACAAAAGACAATGACTAATGGTAAAGCTGTCACCTTGGAGGAAGCGACAAATCAGGTTCAGGAAAAAACTAAAAATGCACTGAATATAAAGCAGGTAGCATCTAAACGTGACACTGTTCCTCCTCCTCCAATATCTTCCCCGGGATTAAATGATAAAATACTTTCCAGAACAGCATCATACAATATTGCTAGTCCTCAAAAAGAGGCTGACAAGCTCTCATTGCAAATACAGTCTGACACTAATCAAAATACTCTGCTTGCAATGCCTGTTTCAGGAAGTACATTAAGCCACAAAGCTGTTGCTGCTGATGTTGCTGATAAAAATATGATTTCCGGGGATACTATTAATGAAAAAATGATTTCCGGAAATACCATCAGACAGAGTCTTGTTACCGGGGATACTATCAATGAAAAAATGATTTCCGGAAATACCATCAGACAGAGCCTTATTTCCGGGGATACTATTAATGAAAAAATAATTTCCGGAAATACCATCAGACAGAGCCTTATTTCCGGGGATACAATTTCTGCCAAATCTGAAAATAAAAAAGAAAACTCTCCACGAGAAAGTTTTACAGCCGGTGCAACCCTAAAAAATCAGGCAATACCTTCTAATGAACCGGATTTATCAACGATTAAACCTCAAAAAGAGGAGTCCTGGCAGGAGGGCAGCAAAATTACCGCTTCAAATGATCCGGACTGGACCTCCACATCAGAGTTAGTTTTAAGCGATGATGATGAAGTTGATGCAACCTCAAAAAATACAGGTAAAGTTATTATTTTTATTTTAATTGCCGCAATTCTGGGAACCGGTGTCTATTTTGGTATTACGAAAATGGATCTCCTTAAAAACAGCGTTGGCGAAGTCCAAAGAACAAAGGATTTAAAGCGTCTCAACAAACTTATGATTGAAGCAAAAGAGGATTTTCTGCTTGATTCACCATATGGTTTTAAAAAAGCAGAACAGAAATATCTTCAAGTGCTTTCAATAGATAAAGACAACGCTTCAGCACTGGCATCCCTGTCAATGGTTTACTCTGCCTGGGCTCAATACATAAAAGATGACTACATTGATACCATTACAGATGCAGAGTCATCTGCTGATGACACTCTTAAAGATAACGCATTGGCAATATTAAAAGAGGCCGAATCAAAAAATGATGAAGCTTCACGTCTTGCAAAAAATGCAGAAAAAAATGATAAAAACTTAAAGCTGGTAAAACTGGCAATGGCTGAAGCTGAACTATTTAAAGGAAATCTGACACTTGCATCTCAATTTTTACAAGAGGGCGGAAGCGAACAGACAATTACTGATTCAACATACATTGCGGCATTAATTGAAATTGAACAAAAAAATTCCAGAGAAGAAATAATTGGAATGCTTAAATCAATTGTAACTGCTAAACCCATGTTAAGAGCTCTTTACAGACTGGCACGAATTCAGGCAGCTGCAGGTAAAATGAGTGATGCTGCTTTGTCACTAAAAAAAATACTGACACTTAACAGCAGGCATATTTACGCTAAGAAATTATTACAAAGAATCAGTGAAAATAAAAAAGTTGTACTTCTGGCTCCGGTGCAAGAAGAAATCAGTCTTGATTCATCAGTAACTGATAGTGCAATTTTAAATTCTGACAAAGTTAAAGATACAATGGACAAAAATACTTCAAGCGAAAAGAACGACCCATCTGACGAAGAGAATACAGGCACAGGGGGATCGGTGGAGTCTATTCTGGCCAAAGCATTAAAGAATCAGGAAAAAGGAAACACCGGAGATGCAAAGATTCAATACCAGGAAGTTCTAAAAAAAGATCCTGAAAATATTGATGCATTAAATGGTCTGGCATACCTCTTTTTAGATACTGGAAATCCCGGTGGAGCAATTACCAATTTTAAAAAAGCTATTTCCATTAACAGCCGATTCAGCCCGGCAATTATTGGAATGGCAAAGACATATCAGAAAATGGGACAGTCCCAGGTAGCCCTTACCTGGTTTAAAAAATATCTGGAAAGCAGTCCAACAGGTCGTTATGCAACTATTGCAGAGGCAAGCATTAAAGAGATTGAAGG
>JAFGVO010000235.1 GCA_016937935.1 Deltaproteobacteria bacterium
ATCCATGTAAATGTAAAATTTTACTGTTTTTAAATAAAATAGTAATTATTATATTGATGCTAAAACTTAATCATATGTTGCAAATAGAACTATTTATACTGTAATTAAAATCATGAGAGAAAAAATGAACATGTTTAAAAAAATATCTTTAATATCAATACTTTTATTATCATGCTCCGCGCAAAAAGGAGCAAAGTTGCCACCACCTCCACAAAGGATTATTCCAGAGGCCGGGATCTGTCAAAATCCAAAGGCCGGAAAAAACATTCGCATTACAAAAACAATGGCTGACTCCTATAACCCCGAAATTATCTTTACAGGAAGGGACATTTTAATAAGCTGGATAGATGGGTTTGGCAGGTTTCCCGCAATTAAAACAGTCAGAATAGACAAAAACGGAATTCCCAGGTCAATAGCCAAAGTTCTTCCCCATAAAGCAACATGTAAAGATCAGAAATTTGCCGTAGATGAAAACTCGGTTTACGGAGGTTGGATAGAAGAGTCGAAAGCTGTTACTGCGGATATTGGAAAGCCGGATGTGAAAACGGTTTCACGAGGCTCTGAAGTTGATTCTGTTGCTGTAGGCCCTTATGGAGCCCTCGTCTTTACAGACCATGGAAAATTATATTTCAGATGTGACGGAATGCTTCCTTTGCCTAATAGAAAAGGTGTAATTGTTGAACCTGAACCACTTTTAGTTTCAACGGGAGGAATTGAGTCACCTGCAATTGCATGGACAGGAGAATTTTTTGCCATTGTCTGGTCTGAGTCGGTTTCAAAGGGAAGGCGAATTGTTTTACAGAGAGTTACCAATAATGGAAATCTGTTTGGACCCAAAGTTGCAGTTTCAAGGACATCAGGAATTTCTAAAAGTCCTCAGATTACTTTTAATGAAAAAGAGTTTGCTATTGCCTGGACAACAAGTTTTACAAATGAGATGGAGGACAATGATCGCTACAAGGTATTTTTTGCCATTGTTAAAAAAGATGGAATTTCACCATTACTGACAAGGCAGCTTGATTTTAAGGGTTCAGCGGAACAGGTATCACTTGCAACATCAGGAAAAGAGTACGCCCTTGCATGGGTGGGAAGTAAAAAACCTGCAGGATCTGCGGTATATTTTAAAAGAATTGATGAAAAAGGTAAATCTCTTAGTGAGACTATAAAAGTGACAGATGATGAACCGGCAGCATGCGGCAAACCATCCATTGCCTGGACTGAAAACGGTTACGGAATCACATGGGACGATTCAAGATTTTTTGAAGGTCTCGAGATATTCTTCTCGTTTATGGAGTGCAATAATACTGATACAGCTGATTTGGAAGATAATATCGAACCTGACACAGCCTCTGATTCTGAAAATTCTAACCAAAATGAATTAAAAGAGATCTTCTAACCATTATTATTTATTTTAAATATGAGTTCAAAATTGAGTTTACTTGTGACAGGTATCCTCTGCCAAAGATGTTTAAATGATTTAAAATATGATAAAGATTGTAGATATCAGTTCTTGATTTAAAGTCTTTCTCAAGAGGGTAGTTTTCGTTATATGCCTCGTAAAATCTATTTGAAAAACCGCCAAAAAGCGTCGTCATTGCAATATCTGTTTCCCTGTCACCGTAATAGACGGCGGGATCAAAAATAACGGGATTATTATTTTTATCACACATAATATTCCCGCTCCATAAATCTCCGTGTAAAAGAGACGGCCCTTCTTCCGGCTGATGAATAAATGTGTCAATATTTTCTATAAGTTTAAAAAGTTTTCTCTCCAGAGTTATGTCAAGAGAAGAGTTTTTTTGGGCGAGTTTTATCTGGGGAAGAAGTCTTCTTTCTGCAAAAAAATCAGGCCAGCTTTTATTCTGAAAATTATCCTGAGGGGTTGTTCCAATAAAGTTGTTGAACGAAAGCCCGTACAGTCTATTCTTTTTATTTTTATGAAGGTTGCCAAGTGCCTCCCCGGCTCTCTCATCAAAATCACGGTTCTTTACACCTGATTCAATAAATTCCATTAAAATAAATGCTCTGTCAGCTGTTTCAAAAGTTGAAAAAGGCGTTGGTATTACGGGGCCTCCAGCACATTTTAAAAGTTCCAAAGCGGCAAACTCAGAGTGAAACATATTAAGATATTTCAGGCTGTTCTCTTTAACAAATACTTTTTCTCCTGTAGTAATATATACAACATAAGTATGACTTATACAGCCTCCGGAAATATTTTTAGTATTATCAATCATGGCATTAGTTCCAAACAGATCTTTAATTGCAATATTCAGGGCGTTATACATATTCTTTTACCTTAGTCTTATTTTAAGCGGTTAAATGGCGTCCTTTGCTTCTACTTTTGAATATTTTTAAAAAAGAAATTTGCCATTTTTGATAGTATTGACTGGTTTGGGACAAATTCCAGTTGAAAATCGTTTTGGTGGTTTATAAAGTTGCATGCTTTTCTGTAAAGTATATCTGCCTGAAAATATGTTAAAATATCTATTACATCATTTGAGTTGATTTCTTCTTTACTGTTAAATTCAATTTCAACCCCAAAGGCGACTGTTGATACTGCAGCTTCTGTTGCATCAGCCGGGCGTAATTTTTTGTTTTTATAGGTTGCTCCTGCGAGCAGGACATTGGAAAGATATGCCAGTTCTTCCATTCTGCGATCAAACAGAGTCGGTTCAACTATTTTCAAATCATGTAACCCTTCAATAAATGCTGAAAATGTATTACAGTATTCAGTCTGGTTTTTTGCGTCTGTTAAAAAGATCTGAAATTTACTATCTGCATCAACTGGTAAAAGGGGAATCTCTTCTTTTTGTGAAGATATTTTATCTTTTGCAACAGATGCACCTGACAGTGATTGCCTGTTTAAACTGCGAAAATGGGACTCGGTTATATAATCGCGTGTTACCGGTTTTGATTCATCATTTATGGGTAAGGGCAATTTTGAAAGCTCTAAAAATGCCTTTGCATTTCGAGGTTCGACGTAACCGAGTTTTCCTCGTCGTTCGTCCCTTTCTGCCTCAACGTCGTCTGCCAGAGACTCTTCCAGAGTTAAAAGATCATATAGGGCATCAAGATCATCAATGTACTCTTCACCAATAACACAGCAACGATCAAGAAGCCGTTCAAGATAACTCCTGTGATTTTTATCAAGTTCAAGGATTAGTGCCATGACGGCATCCCAGCCTTCATGTATTCTGGAAATTAAAAAGTAACCGTCAATCTCTTCTAAAAGAGCACTTTCAAGGGCATTTTCGATTTGTTCTGCAACATCTTCATATGTTTCATTCATTTTTACCAGCAAAGCATCATTATCTAAAACAAGTATCAGACTGTTAACAGCATTAACAACAAAGTCAAAAGAGAGCTCTGTTATTCTAATTGCAGCTTCATCCTCGCCGGCCTCAAGCAAAACCTCAAGCCAGATAATAAATCGCAAAGGAGAAAAAGTCTCTCTTTCCCCAGGAGCACTATTTACAAAGAGATCTTCATCAAATGCCGCAACCAATTGTTCTGTTGTTGAAAAAGCAACAATTTCAACAGCATCCTCAACACCAACATCTCTTACAATTGACGAAAAATCCTGCGGGTTTAGATTTTGTATTGCCATTATAAGATTGGGATTATCAATTAGTCTTGTAAGCAAAGTTTCGGGCTTGACCTTTTTATACAGTTTTAGGGACATTTTATTTTTCCTCCAGATTAATAAAAAAGGCTTTTAATCCTGACAAATGATAAATAGCGACATCTTCTGCTGCATCTCTGAATTTTGTTTCGCATTTTTCTTCTTTTAAAATAGCAACGAGCTGAAAAATAAATGCCTTGTAAAAACGTTTTAACATTCCCTTTTTAAACCCGTTTATTTTTATTCCAGGATATGCTTTGGAAGCGTAATCAATAGCAAGGTCTGTGAGTTCCTCAATAATATCATTTTTAAAATCAGAGTACCGACTTCCTTTTGCGTTTGATAAAAGAAAGATCATTTGTAAACGATGCTCTGAAGTAAATGTAATAAGTTCCTCAGATGCAGCACGGTATGGATGTAATTGATCAAGTCTCTGAATATCTGTAGCTATACCTATAGCCTTTACCCTTCTTTTTATTAATTGCTTACTCTGCTCAACCAAAGATGGGGGAAATGCCGATTTAAAAAGTTCATCTTTATTGGAAAAATATTTATAAATATTTCCAATTGAGCATTTTGATTTTTCAGCAATGGCTTTAAGAGTTGTCCCAAAATACCCTTTATCTGCAAATTCACTTAACGCAGTTAAAATAATCTGTTCCCTAATCTCAATCTTTTGACGTTGTACCATATTCCCTCCAAAAGAGAATGTATCATTCTCTTTTGAATGTGTCAAATAGTAAAAATTGCATTATTAAAGTTGCTTTTACAACTTACCTACAACTTACCCACCCTAAGTGAGTAGGCTGAAATTATTGGTTTTTTTAAGATTTAGCTTTATTTATCAATTTTGCAGATGCTTTTAATTAGTGGTTTGGGAATTTTGCCTAATGAGGGGTCTTTTTCAGCAGCGAAGGCCCATAGACCTGCCAGGGGGACTGTTCTTCCCATGGGAATTACTTCGGTGTATTTGCTTAGTGCTTTTATAAATGGGGTGTTTAATGTGAAACCGCCAGACAGGTATATTTTGTTTGGTTTTTTTGAAAAATCGTAACAGTTTCTGGCAAATCCGTGGATAAATCGGCCTATAGCGACGTTTTCGTGAATTCCTTTTGATACTGAATCCATTATTCGCTCAAGGGCGTAGGTTCCGCATGTTACCGAAGTCCATTTTGAATCAATTTCCACTGCTTCAAAATCCACATCGTAAAATTTACCTATCATCTCCACGGTTACACCGGTTGCTGCGGCACATCCAACAGACCAGTCAAGCTGCACCGGCCTGCGGTCGATAAATGAGACAACTTTTGAATCTCTGCTGCCAAGATCCAGCATGGTAAAATCAGTTTCATCAACCAGGGCAAGTGCACCTTTAGAAAGGGAGATAAGATCATTTTCAAAATTTTTGGACATGCGCCTTGCAGTGTGTCCTGTTCCCCAGTCAAATTTTACATTGTCCCTTGCCATTACACGGGTGGAAACAATTTTAACTGCATCGTCCCCAGGGGAATATGTTTTACAAAATGAGCTGCCTGCATCTGCAAAAATCATATGATACCTTCGCGATCATTTCTTGATAAACGTAAAAAAGCCTCAATTTTTGCTCTTATTGCAGCGTTGAGTCCTTCGTGGGTATCAACATACATTCCCCTGTGTTTAGCAGCCAGCTCTCTTGCTATCAGAGATTTAGCACAAAAACCCTGAGCAAAAAATATGGTGGGAATATTATCCGGTACTGTTTTTTCAAGCTGCAGGTCAGCTGGAACTCCCATTTCAACACAACGGGTCCAGCCATAAATATGGGTCTCATCGGGAAAGAGATCTAAAACCTCTATAGGGTGTGGAGGAGTTCCCCAAAAACCGGCAACAGGAGTGCAGACATTTTTTTTTGCAGCTTCAATTTCTTCAGGTGTCAAAGGCTCAATAATTGACTCCATTATTCTGATAGATCTCTTTTTAAGAGAGCCCTTTGCAACACAAAGAAAGGGATTATTCAAGACTGTTTTGTTATGATTTACTGTGAAAACAACGTCTTTTAAACCTGCATTTTTAAGCAGTGAAGCCGCATATCTTCCCGAATCACATTTTTCTTCCCCGGTTGCTGCAACAAGAGAGACCATCTGACTGCGTAGTAAAAATGAATTGTCCACAATGTTTCTGATAATATGACAAAACGCATCTGGAAGAATTTTTGTCTGTGGAGCATTAAAATAGACATCCAGATCAAAAAAGGGAACACCGGGATATTTTTTAGCAGCTTCATTTAACGCTTCTACAGGCGGGGCGCCATAAAATCCAATAACCTTTTTTTTTGAAGCTAAAATTTCATCAAGATGTTCTGTTGTAAGCTTTATCTCAGACATGACTGATATTAACTATAATTTATTTTTTGCAGCGCGGGACATCTTTACAGCACAGTGTTTTTCACCACACATACTGCAGAACTCCTGCTTAATATCTTTTTTATTTACGTGGGATTCATCATGCATCATTCTTGCTCGCTGGGGATCGAGAGACAGGTCGAACATATCGTCCCATCTAAATTCTGCACGGGCTTTTGACAAAGCATCATCCCTGTCTCTTGCACCTGGACGTTTTAGTGCGATATCCGCAGCGTGAGCAGCTATTTTATAAGCAACAACGCCCTGTCTCACATCTTCAAGATTGGGAAGTCCCAGGTGTTCTCTAGGAGTTACATAACAGAGCATTGATGCCCCTGAAAATGCTCCCATTGTGGCACCGATTGCAGAGGTTATGTGATCATATCCAGGAGCAATATCTGTTACTATTGGTCCTAGAATATAAAATGGAGCCTCTTCACACCACTCTCTCTCTTTTTGCATATTCATTGCAATCTGATCAAAAGGTACATGTCCAGGTCCTTCTACCATTACTTGCACATCCGCATCTTTACATCTTCTTACAAGCTCTCCTAAAACTTTAAGCTCTGCAAACTGAGCCTCATCGCTGGCGTCCGCAAGAGCTCCGGGACGCAGGCCATCACCCAGAGACAGAGTTACATCATATCTGGCACAAATTTCCAGCAGGCGATCAAATTCTGTATAGAGCAGGTTCTCTTTTTTGTGGTGAACCATCCAGTTTGCAAGAAGAGAACCTCCTCTGCTTACAATTCCGGCAAGGCGTTTAACAGCCATTGGCACATGTTCCCTTAAGAGACCCGCATGAATTGTCATGAAGTCAACACCATCTTTAGCCTGATCTTCAATCACTTTAAAAATCAGATCAGCTGTAAGATCTTCAGGATTCTCAACCATCTCGATTGCCTCATAAATTGGAACAGTACCAAGAGGTGCAGGACAGTTATCAAGAAGAGTGTTTCGAATCTTTTTTATAAAAGGTCCAACAGTGAGATCCATTACAGCATCAGAACCCAGGTTCAACGCCAGATTTAGTTTTTTAAGTTCTTCGTCAGAGTTTGACGCGATGGGAGACCCGCCGATGTTTGTGTTTATCTTGCAGGTCGCACAGCTGCCAATGCCTATTGGACTTAATGTTTTGTGATTTATATTTGCAGGGATAACGAGACGTCCCATTGCGATTTCTTCCATCACTTTTTTCGGATCGAGGCTCTCTTTTTCCGCCACTATTTTCATCTGATCAGTTATCTGACCTTTTTTTGCGTAATATAGTTGTGTTACAGGTTTTGTTTTAGTTGTCATTTCCAGCTCCTTCGAATTGCCCTTATATTCTACTGAGACTAACTATGCAAATGATAAAAATATATCAATTATTGTGATAAAAATATTCTTGAACCCTTTAATTGTAAGTGATAAAGGAGAGGCTGGTTTCAACTGTTAATTTACAGAAGAAAAATATTATAACAAAAAAGCTCTTATTTATGGAGGAAGACAATGACAGTACCAAAGATTAATGCAGATGAGTGCACAGGCTGCGAAGCATGTGTTGATGCCTGTCCTGCTGAAGCAATAACAATGGAAGGCAATCTTGCAGTAATCAATGCAGATGAGTGCACAGAGTGCGCTGCATGTATTGACGAATGCCCAACTGAGGCTATTTCAGAATAATCTGAAATTTTATGTCTCATAAAGATTTCCCACCTTCACAGTCGCGAATTAATGCGGCTGGGAAGAGTGGGATTTTTATTCCTTTGACCTTGCTTTCTACAGGGGTTATTTTTTTAATCGGGTCTGCATTTTTGTATTTAATATCATATAGTGACAGTGGCAATAGCATTGGGTTTCAATATTTTACAAACTTATTTAAAACATCCATAGATTCTCAATCTAATTTTTATCTATTTATTCATCGTGAGATAAATAGCCTGTTATTTGTAGCTTTTATTTTATCTTTAGTAATTTTTGCATTGACTGCCATACCATTTTTTATTGTAGTAAAAAAAATCAGACAAAAGGGATCTACCGCAGTTCCACTGCCAAAAAAAGTTGATGACAATGGTCTGGTATTTGTTATGGGATTAACTGGAACCTTACTTGTTATTCTGACTGGAGGGGCAATTCTCTTTAACGGGAGTTTTAATTTTCAGGATTTTTTAATAAATCCCGGAGTCGCTGTTCAAAATATTTTAACCTTAATCTCTAAACTTTTATTTGCAGCTTCAATGATTGCAATCTTTTTGGGAATAATGCAAATATCTCTTTTTAAGATTAAACTTATTAAAGAACTTTCATTAACCAAAGCTGAAGCACATAAAGAGAGCATTTTACATGGAGATACTGGAAAACGACGGTGAAATATGGAATGTTGCTCTGCCAATACCTCTTAGAGGTTTATATTCGTACAGATTAAAAAAAGAATATGCCGTAAAAGCTTTGCCGGGTATGAGAGTCATGGTTAAAGTGCGTGGGAGATCT
This sequence comes from Deltaproteobacteria bacterium, assembly GCA_016937935.1. Lineage (GTDB taxonomy): Bacteria > Myxococcota_A > Polyangia > JAAYKL01 > JAAYKL01 > JAFGVO01. Next base: position 8,476 of record JAFGVO010000235.1, read on the forward strand.
GCGGTGGGTTATCTCATAAAAAAAGCGGATCCTGACAAAGAATATCCTTATAAAATAAAAAATATTGATGCTTTAATAGATTCTGAATCCCTTTTTCCAGATGAGCTGTTTAACTTTTTAATAAAAGCTGCCGAGTACTACATGCATCCAATTGAAGACGTTTTAAAGGGTGCGCTTCCTCCTGGAATTGATCCAGGGTTTGTAAACGGCAAAATTATACCTCCTAAAATTAAAGTTAAACTTGAAAAGAGTTTTACCGCAAATAAAATTGATAAAGATAAACTCACATTAATGGAAAAGCGGTCTAAAAAGCGGTTCGAAATATTTAATTATATTCAAGATAACAGTCCGGCAAGAGAGAGTATTTTAAAACTCGAATTTAAAAATCCGTCATCGTTAATTAAACGGCTATTGGAAGATAACGCTATTAATGCGGATGAAGTGCCTGTTGTTCTCGATACAATATACACACAGACGGTTTTAAGAGATAAATCACCAGAGTTAAATGATGAGCAGCTAACCGGGGTTAATGAAATTTGTGAATCAATACAAAAAGGTTACAAGGGTTTTCTTATTCACGGGATTACCGGTTCAGGAAAAACTGAGGTTTATCTCCACGCAGTCAAGAGGGCTCTCGAATTTGATCTTGGTGTAATTGTACTGGTTCCTGAGATAACATTGACACCTCAGCTTGTGGGAAGATATAGGGCCCGTTTTGGTGACAGGGTTGCTGTTATTCACTCTCAATTAACTCAAACTGCAAGATTTAATCAGTGGCAGCTTTTGAAAGATGGTAAAATAAATGTTGCAATAGGTGTCCGATCTGCTCTGTTTGCACCTGTAAAAAATTTAGGTCTGATAATTATTGATGAAGAGCACGATAGTTCATTTAAGCAGGAGAAGGGATTTCCTTATAATGCAAGAGATATGTCCCTCTTAAGGGCAAAGCTTGCAGGAGCTGTTGCTGTTGCTGGTTCTGCAACTCCATCTTTAGAAAGCTACAATAATGCACTAACCGGAAAACTGCGACTTCTGAATTTAAAGCAGAGAGCTACAGAAGGAGTTCTACCGGAAGTGGAACTTATCAATCTTGCAAATAATAGAACAGGCCCTCATGGTCAGTCGATTATCTCCTTTTCCCTATATAAGGAAATTGTTAAAACATTAGAAAAAAAAGAGCAGGTGATTCTGTTTTTAAACAGAAGAGGGTTTGCCCCTAATCTTGTTTGTAAAAACTGCGGGTACGTAGAAATGTGCAAAGAGTGTTCTGTTTCAATGACACTTCATAAAAGGCCTTCTCTGCTTACCTGTCATTACTGCGGGTATAAAAAAAGTCCTCCCAGAATTTGTCCTGAATGCGGAAGTAAAGATATGGAAGATACTGGAACAGGCACTCAAAAGGTTGAAGAGCTTTTGCAGGAGCTTTTTACTGATGCAAAAATTGCCCGTCTGGACAGAGATACTGGAACTGGCAGAAAAACAGAACAGATTCTTGAAGATGTAAGAGATGGCAAGGTTGATATTCTTGTTGGAACACAGATGATTACAAAAGGCCATGATTTTAAAGGAGTTTCTCTGGTTGGTGTTCTCCAGAGTGATGTGGGGCTTCATATGCCCGATTTCAGGGCGTCTGAGCGTACATTTCAGCTTTTAACACAGGTAGCCGGAAGAGCAGGAAGGGGAGATATAAAAGGCAGGGCGCTGATTCAGACTTACAGTCCAACCCATCAGGCAGTTGCAGCAGCAAAGGACCACAATTATATAAATTTTGCGAATCAGGAACTGGTTTTTAGAAAAGAACTAGGTTATCCACCGTTCGGAAAGCTTGCTGTAATAAGGTTAAACAGCAAACATAGTGACAAAGTTGAGTTTGCATCAAATGATCTAAAAGACAAAATTATGGAGATTTTACATAATAATAAAGAGCTCCCAATCTGGATACTAGGCCCTTCCCCTTCACCTCTTGAATTTATTCAAAGCAGATTCAGATGGCAGATTTTTTTAAAGTCTCCATCCTACCTTTCTCTAAAACAGTTTCTCGAAAAAATAGTACCTCTGATAGAAAATCCTCCATCCGAGGTAAGAATTCGACTGGATATTGATCCGGTTTCAATGTTGTGACCAATTTTACTGTTTAAAGTATAAATTTCAATAATTTATAGTAGGTTTAAAAAAATACAGTATTATTGTTTTTTAAATTTAAGTAATATGAAAACAGGGATTGATAAACTCTCTGCATTTATATACAGTATGTTTTCAAAAGGTCAGTGACTTTCCGTATTTAAGGAGAAAAACTATGAATGATTGGAATAATGATGATCAGTCCCCAAGCAACCCTGAAGTACCTGTTGCACCACAGGTCCCTCAAGCACCAGAAGCGCCTCCGGCAATACCACCGGCAGCACCACCCGCAGGCGGAGGCTCATTTGGAATGGATGATTACAGCAATGTGGACGTTGATGAAAAAATAAGCAGTGGCAATAAAGGTGTTCTTATTGCTTTTTTGATCCTGATTGTACTTGGAGGTGTGATCGGGTTCATGTGGTTTAAAGATAATTCGAATTATCAAAAATGGAACGACAAACTGCAGGCTGCTCTTAAAATTCAGGATGACAGCGAGTATAAGGCTGCAATGAGAGATATTCTCCTTAATTGTGACAGAGAAGATATCCTCACTCAGGTTGCTTTTGAACTTGGAGAGGCCAAGGATGCCGGTGCTGTTTCTGCCCTCACAAAAGCAGTTGAAAAGGGCGGAGAACTTTCACAGGAAGCTGCAATGGCTCTTGCTAAAATCAATAATGATGATGCAAAAACAGCCTGTGATGCGATTTTTAATCAGATGCAGAAATCTGAAGAACTCAGAAAAGCTAAATTTGCCTGGGCTTTAGTATCTTTAGGAGATGAAAGAGGTTTTCCGGATCTTCTTGAAGGTGTGAGTAAACAGATCGTCAATGTTAAAAATATCCCAGGATTTTCAGCAGATTTAATTGCAAGGATGGCTACTACAGAAAAGCTTATAGAACTTGCAAGTGCAAAAGATCCCATGCTTAAAATGTATGCTGCAATGGAGCTTGGTTTCAGGGATGACAAAGATCCTGTCCCTGCACTTTTAAAGCTTCTTGATGATCCTGAACGAAAAATTTCTGAAGCCGCAGCCATTTCACTTGGCCGTACTGGTGATGAAAGAGCGGGAAAAGCACTCCTTGCAAAAATTGCAACTGCACCAGATATGTTAAGTTCAATTTTATCATCTGTTACCCAGTCAGTTGGCTCACCCGGACTTGAATCTATTTATAAAAACACAACAGATCCTGCTGTGAAATATCAAATTATCGGTAAATTGAAATCTCTTAATGATCCAAGATCTGCTGACCTTCTTATTTCAATTACAGATGAGCAGTTTCCAGGTTCTGATGACAAGTCAAAAAGAGAAGCTGACCAACTTAGGAATCAGGCATTATGGACTCTTGAAACCCTTGGAGATAAGCGTATTGCTGAAAAAATGTATGCAAAAACCCAATGGGAACCGATTTCTGAAGAGGCAATTCCAGATCCCTCAGTCAGATATCGCCAGGATGATATGTCCAGAAAAATTGCAAATGGCGTAGTAACCTGGTTTGGAACGGTCAAACCTGACGGTGCATCAGAATATCTGAAAAAAATATATGAAGATAATGCTCCTTATTCAAATACTCCGGAGTGTGCAAAGAGAGTAAAAGTTGATATTGGCCCTCTTATGGATTCCATGGGTAGAGTTGGTGATGAACAATTTTGTTCAATTGTTAAACCATTTCTTACACAGGATGAAGGGTTCTACTCTCAAGCTGCATCGATGGCTCTTGGTCGTCTTAAATGCAGCGGTATAGCAGCAGATTTTAAAAAGATGATGGTAATGACTGCTACAGAGCGAAAAGAGGAAAAATTCTCAACTCTTATTGAGAGCAGGGACTGGCAGATGGAGAGCAGACTTCAGGAGAGAAGAAATTCAATCATAGCTTCACGTTATCTTGAAGATCCTTCTCTCGCAGATACTCTTATGGACATTGTTATGGATCCCGTTGATGATCCGGAATTAAGAGAAGAAGCCGCAAATTCCCTTGCTTATGTTGCTGATGATGATGCCATGGTAAAAATTATTGAGAAAGTGAATGACAACTCTCTTGATGCTCCTGCTAGAGCTGCTCTCATTAAAGGTCTGTGGCACAAACCATCAAAGGCTGCAGTGGAAGCAATGATGAAACTTCTTGAAGGAGAAGGAAATGAGCAGTTTATTAAACCAGCAGCTATTGTTGTTGGTGAAGCAGGTTTAAAAGAGTATGAAGACCGTTTGAATGCACTTCTTGACAGTTCTGATGAATCCAGAAGAAGAGCAGCTGTTATGGCAATACTTCTTGGGGGAAATACAGATAGACTTGATAGAATTCTTGAAATTTTAGAAGACCAGGAGTCTCTCCTTGTTATGCGTGACTGGTATCAGAGCCATCCTGTATTTGTAACTGAGGATATTTTCAATTCAAAAAGAATTTACAAACGCCTTAGAATTGCTCAGGAAATTATCTTAAAAACAGAAAAAACAAGCAATATTGTCTGGCCATGGAAATACCTCATGGAGCGCCTGGAAAAAGGATGGGATACTTCACCTAGAGGTTTAACCGAGCTTCAGGTTAGACAACATCTTTATCAGGATGTAATGAATGATAGTGAGAATGGCTATCTTGCAGCTGAAATTTTAAGAGGACTTGATGAGAGAGGTTATCTCCTAGCACTACAGAGTGAAAAAGGGCAAGCCGCTAAAATATCCAGAGATGTTCTTAGTGCAATGAATAAAACTACCATCTAAACTACTTTTCCTTAGCTTCTTTCAAAGCATTAAATCATTATTAGCAATACTGATGTTTCACATGACAATGTCCTGTCTGTTTACCAGTAATTCTTAGAATGTTTCAAAGAACACTTTTGAACTGAATTGCTAATTATACAATTTAATTCATTTCTAATATTCACTTATATAAAGAAGAGAAAACTTTTATTATTTTTAAATAAAAGTTGGCTTAAATAATAATTAACAACTAAACTCAAAATGTTAGACGTTTTCA
>JAFGVO010000236.1 GCA_016937935.1 Deltaproteobacteria bacterium
GCACAATTAAGGTTCAACCGGCCGATATATTGGCATGTTGTGTAACTCTTTACAAAATTGCCGATACAAACGTCGTGAACCGGAGCAGGACTTGCTCCATAAGGTTTAAAATGAATATTTAAAATGAACAGTTTAAAATGAATATCTTGAAATTTTTCTCACACAAATGCTATAATTGCTTCATGAACGATATGAATATTGGTTTTAGGAAGGCAAATGTTACATGCAGAAATCAAACAAAAGGTGCTTATTCTTCCTAAGTACCAAGGTTCGTAAACTTTAAGTATAAGAGGTGAAGAATGTATAGAATAATATTTTTTGGACTATTGATTGGAATGTTGACGCTCGGCTGCGATGACGGTGGCAATGGTGATAGTGTTGGTGACAGTGGAGACACTTCCGCGTCGGATGATACCGCGAATGACAAAGACGGCACCGATGATACGGCGAATGGCAAAGATGGTACGGATGATACCAATAAGGACACCGACGATACCGATGAGGTCACGGATGATACCGATATCGTTGGAGATTGTTCCAATGTGGGTGATGGTGTCAATCCCGGCCGGGTATGCATTCGGGGGAAATCGTATTATTTGAATGGCATCAATGTCGCTTGGGATCAATGGGATGCTGATCTTACGGATTATGACGAAACAGCCTTTGAAGGCATGTTTGCCACGCTGGAGGCGTCGGGTGCCAATGCCATCCGCTGGTGGTGGTTTATCGATGCTCAAGGGCAGTTGAACTTTGATGGGAACATGGTGCAACAGCTGGATTCCCGTATTTTTGACAATCTCGACAAGGCGTTTGATGCTGCCGCTGACCATGGTGTATTGATTATGCCCGTATTTTTATCGTTTGATATTCAAAGTGCAGGTAACACATTCCTGGTGACCGACGACGACGCTATTGATGCGTTCAATTTGAACGTGGTCACTCCCATCGTGCAGAGATATGCCGACCATCCGGGAATGGGGGTTTGGGAAATTATGAACGAGCCCGATTGGCTGCTCGACAGTGAGAGTGGTACCGTTTCGATGGCGCAGTTGCAGCGGTTTCAAGGTAAGGTCGCCGCGGCGATTCATGCCGCAGATAGTGACGCTCTGGTGACCACCGGAATGGGAATGTTCAAGTATATGACCGATGGGGACAATAACTTTTCTGATGCGGCATTGCAGGCCGCTGCGGACGATGATCCGCTGGCCTATTTTGATGTATTCCAGACGCATTACTACAGCTGGCAGCACGGCGACGGCTGGAGCTACGAGCCCTGGATCAAAACCAGTACCGCATGGTTACCGCACAATAAACCGGTGCTGATTGGCGAGTTCCCCTGCAAAGGCGAAGAAGGGGTATGGAGTAGTCTCGAAATGCATACGGAAGCTATCGCTCAGGGCTACGCGGGAACATTCTGCTGGGCCTATTTTGACAACCGTAAAGACAAAGAAGGATATTGGGTGGACGCCAAGCCCGGCATTGAGGCCATTGCAGCGGCAATTCCCAATGCAATTTCCGGCGAGTAGCATTTAATCTGCGTCATTCATATTCCCATGGGTGTATTCTAGAAATTTCTTGATAGTTGCTGACAATGATTTCGTGACTACCTTTGTATTCAGGATGCGCGCTCTTAATTGGGTGTCATGTTTAGCTTACGGGCGGCCTCTGTGGGACCGGGTTCTGCGCCGAACACCAAACACCATACGCACACAGGTTACGGTCTTGCCCCTGAAATTCTTGACAGAGCTGACGTTATTTTGAACCCATCGGAACGCCCTCAGACTGGAATCATCTTTCGGTAAGAAGCGCAATGGCAATAACCCTTGACAGACTCCTTGGGGTTTACTGATTGCATCTAAATAAAATCTGATAATATTTTTCTAATAATTTTTTATTTTAAACTATATTTTTTTGTTTGGAGGTCTATAACGTTTTCAGGTTATACGTACTGGAGATCCTGATGCTGCCTGGTGGAACAAAAATTGAAAAAATAAGTTATAGAGTTGAACGGTATCTTGGAGAACATGTCTACCTTCTTGTCCTTGCTGCAATAATCGGTGTACTTGGCGGGTTTGGGGCTGTTCTTTTTAGAGAGATGATTGGTTTTATTCAGTCATTGGGTACGGGAAAAGGGACAACGATTGCACAGCTTTATGCAATGCCCTGGTATTATAAGGTTATTACTCCTGCTGTCGGGGGGCTTATTGTGGGACCAATTATCTACTTTTTTGCAAGAGAGGCAAAAGGGCATGGTATTCCGGAGGTTATGAATTCGGTTTCAAATCGCGGGGGACACATTAGAAAAAGAGTTGTTGCTATTAAGACTATTGCATCGGCAATTACAATAGGTTCCGGGGGATCTGTAGGGCGAGAAGGTCCAATTGTTCAGATTGGTGCCGGGGTCGGTTCTGCCATAGGTCAGGCTTTGGGATTTAAGGGACACAGACTGATCGTAATGCTTGGATGCGGTGCTGCCGCGGGTATGGCCGCAACATTTAATGCTCCAATAGCAGGTGTCATTCTTGCTGTGGAAATTATTATTGGTTCTGCAACAATAAATGTTTTTAGCCCTCTTGTTGTTGCCTCTGTCTCCGGAACAATTGTAACCAGACTTGTATATGGTGATGAGACATTTATAACTGTTCCGGATTATGCCCTTGTAAATCCTGCAGTTGAGCTTCCTCTTTATCTGTTACTTGGTGTTATCAGCGGTTTTGCTGCAATTCTTTTTATAAAAGGAATAGTTTTATCTGAAGACCTCTGGGATAAACTTCCTGTGCCCGAGTGGATAAAACCAATGTTTGGCGGTGCAATTGTGGGAGGGGTGGCCCTTATATTTCCTCATATTCTCGGGGTCGGTTATGAGACCGTTTTTGATGCGGTTCATGGAACTGTGCCATTATGGATACTTGGGTCACTTATTCTCGTTAAAATTTTTGCATCAGGCACATCATTGGGATCAGGTGGTTCGGGAGGTGTTTTTGCCCCGTCGCTTTTTGTTGGAGCGTGTGTTGGAGGTGCCTTTGGACTTATTGCTGAAAAGTTTCTTCCAGGTATGACTGCCAATTCCGGAGCCTATGCACTTGTTGGAATGGGAGCTGTTCTTGCGGGTTCTATTCACGCACCTATTACAGCAATTTTAATGCTTTTTGAAATTTCCGGAAACTATACTATTATTCTTCCATTGATGTTTGCCTGTATAATTTCTCTTGTTATTTCGTCCAGAATAATGCCCACATCAATTTTTACTACCCGTTTAAAGAGGCGGGGAGTAAAGCTGCGTGGTTCAAAAGAGGGTGATGTTTTAAACCAGACCCGTGTGGAGAGGTTGCTCAAACCTTTAAATTATACGGTACTTCCCGTAACCCCTCTAAGCAGGGTTATTGATATGGCAATTTCAAGTCATGTTCCCCAGCTGTTTGTGGCGGATAAAAGCGGTTATCTCATGGGTGAGATTAGCCTTATGCGCATTAAGGCCCTTATAAGAGAGCAGTCCCTTGACGATATTTTAATGCTTGCTGTAGACGTTATGAATCAGGATGTTGCAACTGTTAAGTTGAATGATACCCTTGATGAGGCCATGAGTCATATTTCGAGAATGGATATTGAGATAATTCCCGTTGTAAACGATGACAATATTATTGTGGGTTCAGTAACAAGAAGAGATATTATGCTCTTTTTTGAACAGGAAATTCTTAAAAAAGATGTTTCCAGTATGAAATTTGTTCAATATGAAGAGCCCGATAATTTTAACCTTGTGGAACTGCCTCCAGGGCAGAAAATTCTTACTGTCAGGCTTCCGGAATATCTAAATAATTCATCACTTATTGAGCTGGACTGGCGTGCAAAAAGGGGAATTATGGTAATTGGTATTAAAAGAACCAATGAAGATGGTGAAAAAAGTGTCAATATTAATCCCGAAACAAAATTTGAAACTGGTGATATGGTAACTGTTTTAGGTGATATTGCAGACGTTGCACGTTTTTCAAAAGAGATAAAATTAAAAAAAGAGTAACTTTTTTTGGCATTCTTCGATCTTTATGCTTATTCATTATATTAGATGTTTTAATATCCTTATAAAGGTTTGAAAAATTTTATGGCTAAGCTTGAACATATTATTGAGAGTTTTAAATATCATCATAAAGATGCAAATACCGAGCTTTTTGAAAAAGCTTATCAGTACTCACTTGCAAAACATGAAGGACAGACCCGTCGTTCCGGAGAACCCTATATTGTGCATCCAATGGCAGTGGCTAAAATATCTGCAGATATTGGATTATGCGAGCACTCCATCTGTGCGGCTCTTTTACATGATGTTGTTGAAGATACAGATACAACAACTGAGGAGATTGCAAAAGAGTTTGGTGACGATGTGGCAATGCTGGTTGATGGTTTGACAAAACTTGATAAAGTGCATTTTGATCACAAGGCGCAGCAGCAGGCAGAAAGCTTTCGGAAAATGCTTATTGCCACAGCCAAGGACATACGTGTTTTACTGATAAAACTGGCTGATCGTCTGCACAACATGTCAACCCTCGATGCCATGCCTCGGGACAAACAGGAGCGTATTGCCAGGGAGACAAAGGATATTTATACTCCTCTTGCGGGTCGGCTCGGTCTTGCATGGCTTAAGGCTGATCTTGATGACTTGTCATTTAAATATCTTGACCCGGAAAAATATGAAGCTTTAAATGCAGTTGTAAAAAAGACTCGTCAATCGCGGATAATTTTTATCAACAAGGTAAAAAAGCAGCTTGAAGAGCTTTTAAAGGATAAAGGCTTTGCAAATGTGGAAATTTCCGGAAGATTGAAAAACCTCTCTTCAATTTTTCTTAAGATGAACAATAAAGAACTTGAATATGAAAATGTTCACGATGCCATAGCTTTTAGAGTTATTTGTGACTCCCTAGCAAGCTGTTATGCCATTTTAGGGCTTGTTCATTCAAGGTGGGTTCCTGTTCCAGGTTATATTAAAGACTACATTGCAATGCCAAAGTCTAACCATTATCAGTCTCTTCATACAACTGTATCAGGTGATGATGGTGAGAGGATGGAAATACAGATTCGTACAAAAGAGATGCACGAAACAGCCGAATACGGAATTGCCGCCCATTGGGAATACAAAGAGGGAAAACAGTCTTCAAAATCCAGCAGTGATGTTTATATCTGGCTTAGGGAGATTCTCGAAAATCAGAAGGACCTTGAAGATTCAAATGAGTTTCTCGATTCTGTAAAAGTTGACCTCCTCCATGAAGAGGTGTACGTCTTTACTCCCGCTGGAGATATTATTACATTGACTAATGGCGCAACTCCCCTTGATTTTGCCTACAGTGTTCACTCTGAAGTAGGGGATCACTGCAGGGGAGCAAGAGTAAACGGTGCACTTGTTCCATTTGATAAACCTCTAAAAAATGGTGATAAAGTTGAGATCATAACTGCCCCTGATCAACGGCCTAAAAAAGACTGGATCAATATTGCTCAAACCAGTCGCGCCCGAAATAAGATAAATCTATATTTAAGAAATGAAGAGAAAAAGCAGTCCATTGTTATTGGAAAGGATCTTCTCGAAAAAGCAATGCGCAAACAGGGTTTATCTGCGGGTAAGGTTTTTAAATCCA
>JAFGVO010000237.1 GCA_016937935.1 Deltaproteobacteria bacterium
ATATTTTTCAGCCCATTCAATTACAAGTTTTTCTGCTCGCAAAGGGAAGTCACCTTCAATAACTTCCAAAGTTTCAATACTTATAACAGCATTGTAATCTGCGTAAATTGCATGAAAATGAGGAACTCCATGCTCCTTAAAATACATTTTTGTTATAATCCCATAAAATCTAGCAATAACCGGCATTTTTTCCTCTTTTTAAGGTTAACATATTTTATTTTAACTTAATTTATATTTTTATAACAGTAAGTAGCTGTTATCTGTTCAAATCATTTTTACAATTTAAACTTTTTTTCAAAAGATACAATTTTTTCTCTTTACAGATTTTTCTGGTAGATCATAGTGAACATATGAGCACTGAAAATCAATTTGTACATTTACATTTACATACTCAATATTCACTCCTTGACGGGGCAATTCGTATTAAGGATCTTGTTGCAAAAACCAAAGAATACAATATGCCCGCTGTAGCCATTACTGACCACGGAAACATGTTTGGTACTGTGGATTTTTACAAAAAGGCAATTGCTGCGGGGATTAAGCCTATTTTTGGATGTGAAACATATGTGGCTCCTGACAGAACCAATAAAAAGGACAGGACCGCCAATCATCTTATACTTTTAGCCAGAACGCAAAAGGGGTACGACAATCTCAAGTATCTTGTATCAATGGCTTTTATTGATGGTTTTTACTATAAACCCCGCATTGATGAAAAACTTTTAAAAGAGCATAGCGAAGGTCTTATCGGTGCCACCGCATGTCTTGGAGGCGGTGTTGCAAAAAGCTTCAGAGCAGGTGGCTACACCAAGGCAAAAAGTACTGCAGAGTCACTGGCTGCCTGTTTTGAACCCGGGATGTTTTATCTGGAGGTTCAAAATAACGGTTATCCCGGGCAGCACGAGTACAACGATGCATTACGAAAACTGGGGCAGGAGTTAAATCTTCCTCTTGTTGCTACAAACGACTGCCACTACCTTACCAAAGAGGATGCAAAGGCTCACACTGCTCTTATGTGCATTGGCCAGGGCACAACCCTTGAGGAGTCAAGCGGCAAGCTTCATTATACAGACGAGGTTTTTTTTAGAACTCCGCAAGAGATGGCTGTTGTTATGGAGCACTTTCCCGATGCGGTTGAAAACACTGTTAAAATCGCTGAGATATGTGAACAGATAACTCCGACACGCCCCATAGAGCTTCCTGATTATGACATCCCCGGGGATATGACCGCAGAGGAGTACCTTAGAAAGGTATCCCACGATATGCTTACAGAACGGTTTGAAGAGTTTGAAAAAGCATCAATCACTGTGGACACCGCAAAATACCGCAAACGTCTGGATCTTGAGCTTGATGTAATATGCTCCATGAATTTCCCCGGCTATTTTCTTATAGTTATGGACTTTATAAATTACGCGAAACAGATGGGAATTCCTGTGGGGCCAGGTCGCGGCTCCGGTGCGGGCTCACTTGTGGCCTATGCCCTTAAAATTACAAATATAGATCCTATCCCCCTCAATCTTCTCTTTGAGCGATTTTTAAATCCCGAGCGGGTTTCTATGCCCGACTTTGATATTGACTTCTGCACCAACCGCCGTGATGAGGTTATTAAATACGTTACAAATAAATACGGCGCCTCAAATGTGGGGCAGATTGCGACATTCAGTCAGCTTAAAAGTAAATCTGTTGTAAGAGATGTGGGAAGAGTCATGGGTATCCCCTATGGTGATGTTGATAAAATTGCCAAGATGATTCCCGAAGGCCCCAAAGTTACTCTTGAGTCAGCTTTTAAAGATGAGCCCAAATTAAACGAGGCACGAAACGCAGACCCTCAGATTGACCAGATGCTCACATATGCGGAGCGACTTGAAAATCTGAACAGACATGCGGGAATGCATGCGGCAGGTGTTGTTATCGGCAACAAACCCCTTTGGGAATACGTTCCGGTTTTTACAACAAATGACAAATCCGGCGAGGATATTCTGGTCACCCAGTTTGATAAAAACTACGTGGAGGAGTGCGGGCTTGTTAAATTTGACTTTCTTGGACTGAAGACTCTCACAGTAATTGATACTGTTGTAAAACTGGTAAACAAAAGAGATGATATTAAAGAACCAATAAATATCGACGTTATTCCTCTTGATCAAAAAGAGGTTTACGATCTTATCTCCCAGGGAGACACCTGGGGTGTATTCCAGCTTGAGTCATCGGGATTTCAGGCACTTTTAAAGCGGCTTAAGCCTGACTGCTTTGAAGATATTATTGCTGCGGTTGCCCTTTACAGACCTGGACCTCTCGAAGGGGGAATGGTTGATACATTTGTTGAATGCAAGCACGGACGCCAGGAGATTGTATACCTCCACCCCACTCTGGAAAAAATTCTGAAAGAGACCTACGGTGTTATTGTCTATCAGGAACAGGTAATGCAGTCTGCCCAGATTCTTTCGGGATATTCATTAGGGGCAGCTGACATAATGCGTCGCGCCATGGGCAAGAAAAAAGTTGAAGAGATGGCAAAGGAGCGCATGAAGTTTGTTGACGGCGCTTCAAAAAATGGCATTCCCGAATCAAAATCAAACGAGATTTTTGATCTTATTGATAAATTTGCAGGCTACGGATTCAATAAGAGTCACTCTGCGGCATATGCGATGGTTACCTACCAGACAGCATGGCTTAAAACCAACTACCCTGTTGAATTTCTTGCGGGACTTTTAACGTGCGATCTGGATAACACCGATAAAGTTGCCTCATACATCCGCCTTGGTAAAAAGACCGGAATAGAGGTTCTTCCTCCTGATGTAAACAGATCTGAAATTGAATTTTCGGTTCATTACAGTGACGCTGATGATCAGACAAAGGGACATATTCTCTTTGGGCTTGGTGCAATAAAAGGTGTTGGTGCAGCAGCCCTTAAATCAATTATCGAAACCCGCGCCGAAGATGATTTTAAAGATATTTTTGACATGGCAATGAGGGTTGATCTCTCAAAAGTTAATAAGGGTGTATTTGAAAGTCTTGTAAAATCCGGCGCCTTTGACAATACAATTTATGATGAAAATATAAACAGAGGCAATGTTTTTGGAGTAATTGAAAAAGCACTTGAAAGGGGCAAATCAGCACAAAAAGACAGGGAGTCAGGACAGACCTCACTATTTGGAGCCCTTGCAGCACCTGTGGTTGAAGACACTGATTCATCATTAAATACAGAAGCAGCCACCTACGAAAACACCTTTTCCTGGCAGGAAAAAGAGATCCTCGACAATGAAAAGAAAACCCTCGGATTTTTCATGTCCGGCCACCCGATGGAACGGTACGAAAAAGAGGTTGCAAGAT
>JAFGVO010000238.1 GCA_016937935.1 Deltaproteobacteria bacterium
AAGAACTTATTTGCATTTATAACTCCCAATATTTTGAGATACGTAAAAACTTATATTAAAAGGGGTTTGTCGGTTTAACAAGTGTGAAAAGCTATTTTTTACATTATTTTAAATATTACCAGAATCATAAAACTTAACCTCTATTACGAATTTCACTCAATTTATCTCTAATTGCTGTTTCCGCAGCTATCATCATCTTCTGATCATCATTGTCATATTCTGATGCTTCAATCTTTGGAAGTATATCAATAGTAACATGTATTCTTTTAGCTATATTAACAACCCAGCTATCCTTTTCCATGGCATCTCTTGTTCCATCAATAGTAATCGGAATAATTGGAACTCCATTATTCAGAGCAATTTTAAAAGCACCTTTTTTAAATTTACCCATCTCTCCATCTTTAGATCTTGTTCCTTCAGGAAAAATAAATATTGACGAACCCTGTGTTAAATGAAGATTACAATCGGCATACATTTTTTTAACGCTTTTCCCCATTCCCCTAATCAAACCAACATGGTTATTCATATACATATTCCAGCCAATAAACGGAATCGCAAACAGTGACCGCTTTGCAACCCATTTAAAATGTTTGAACATTCCAAAAGAGATAAATATATCCATCATTGACTGGTGATTAGCCACAAGGATATAAGGCTTACCGTTTTTAATATGCTCTCTGCCGGTTATAGTTATTTTCCATAGAGGCAATAATCTAAAATAGTGAAAAGCCCAAAAACATGTAAATAAATGGAGAATAACCCTCTTCTTATCAAATGGCATTGTTAAAATCCAAATGGCAAAAGCAATTGTCCACCAAAAAATTCCTGTGATTGTAAAAAAGGGCCAAAATAACAGTGAAAGATAAAATGAAGGGCTCTTTTTGCTCATATATATTTTTTTCCTTTTTAAATTAATAATTTTAAAGTCAATAGGCTGTTTAAGATATAAATCTACAACATTAAAGTCCATTTATTTCACAAATTTAACTACTCAAAACATATAATAACAGACAAGATTAAATCTATAATTTATAGCAAAATTATTCTATTTATAGCAAATAATATCTTAAAACTTATTTTGCAGGAAAATAATATTCTACACCACGCCCATAAACATCTGATCTAATTGAACAATTCAAAAACAAACAAATCTGATAAAATGTGGCACAATCATTGCTCTAGTTTAGGTTGTTTGAAAATTACAGCAACTCAAAAAGAGTACGAAATGAAGGGCAATATGAACAATAAAAAATACAAAAATCACGAGATAATAAATGAACTTGAAAAATCCTATGGGTATTTATACAAGCTGGCTCTTTCACTTACAAGAGATAGTGCAAATGCAGATGATCTCCTTCAGGACACGATGGTACTTGCATTAAGATTTCAGGATGGCTTTAAAAGCGGAACAAATCCTAAAGCATGGCTTTGCAGAATAATGAAAAACAGACATATCAGTATTATCAGAAGAAAAAATCTCGAATCAAAAGTATACGACAGTGAAGGTTCTTTTGCTCTTAAAACATGGTCACTAAGTGAAAGCGGAATCAAGAGCACCTGTAAAAATGGCAATGTATATCCTGAAAGTGAATTTTGCGACACCGTACACCACGCCCTGAACAGCTTAAACAACGATTATAAAAACGCTCTGATGATGTGCGATGTAAACGAATTATCATACACTGAAGCCGCAGAAGAGCTTAAATGCCCGGTAGGAACAGTTATGTCCAGACTTCACAGAGGAAGAGCCCAGCTTAAAACCAACCTAAAATCAAGACAGTACGTTTCCCAGGCAGCATAAAAAACCATTAATTAAAATTTATCAGCCTCCGTCCCTGAAATTTATCAGCCTCCGTCCCTGAAATCTTCCTCCCTGAACTCAATTGGCCTCCGTCCTGCTCAATTGCTCAAACTGCTCAATCAATTCAATTGGCCTCCGTCCTGCTCAAACTCTGCTCAAACTGCTCAAAATCATAAAAGAAATTGGTCTCCGTCCCTGCTCCTTCCTGTTCCTTCCCCTGATATATCCTCCCGGCTCATCCTAAACGGCCTCCGTCCGTATTTTTTGCTTTTTTTATATTATATGAGTTTATTATTAATAATTAATGCAGTTTTTTTGACTTACAGGTGTCCGGGTTTGTACATTTTATTTACCTTTTAAGGAGATTTTTATGGCTAAACAGGCTCAAAACAAAAAAAAGAAGATTAAAAAAGAGATCGAACCTATTGAAATATTTGAAGAACCAGAATCTGAAGAAAGTATTGAAATACCTCCAAGACACCATGAAATCATGGGTGTTGTATCTACGATTTTAGGTCTTGTAACCTTTCTTGCTCTTGTGTCCTATGACGGACTGGATATAGAAGGCTCTCCAATTGCAGGTGGAAACATCACAGGACTTGTGGGAATGTGGAGCGCTTATGCACTGTTTTCGGTGTTTGGACTTGCAGCCTACATTGTAAATTTCTCCCTATGGACTTTTGCAGGAATGCTTTTTACAGGACGTGCTCACAGAATCACAATTAAAGGTGTTTTTGGGGTACTTTCAATTATTATTCTCTCATCAGTAGCACTTCACACAATTATTGGTTCAGATCCCCTTACGAGCGGACATACCGCAGGAGGAATAATCGGATCAGGTCTTGGAAATATTTTAATAGCACTGACATCAACTGCCGGAACTTATATAATAACCTTTGGCGGCATTATACTCACACTCATAATAGTAACTGACATCTCACTTTTTCTTCTGGGAAGAACAATTTTTACACTTATTGCTGAAGGTGCAAAGGCTGCTGGAGTATTTACCCTTAGAGTTGCCCATGCATGGGCCTCAGAGCTTCCTGAAGATGAGCCGGCTGATTTAGAATCTGCCGAAGAGGAGATTGCCTCTTTTGATAAAAAAATAAAAAAGAGAAAAAATAAAAAAACTGATACGGAAAAAGAGCCTGAGATAATTACCACCGACAATGATGACGAGGAAGATAATCTTGAAACTGAAACAAAGAATGAACCCAAAATAATTACAACTGCCACAAAGAATTTATCAAAAACAAAATCTGATGTGGATGAACTTCCAAAAATTGAACAGATTGTCCAAGGTGAGTTTAAGCTTCCAAGCCTTTCTCTGCTTGCAAAACCAGAAGAACATTTAATTAATATTGATAAAACTTATCTTAAAACAACAGCTGAAAAACTGGCAATTGTTTTAAAAGATTTTGGAATAACAGGTGAGGTAAAAGAGATTCATCCAGGTCCGGTTGTAACCATGTTTGAGTTTCAGCCTCGCTCAGGAACAAAACTTTCTAAAATCGGTGGACTTTCTAATGAAATAGCAATGGCTCTTGAGGTGTTGAGAGTTAGAATTGTCGCACCGATTCCCGGTAAAAATGCAGTGGGTTTTGAGCTTCCTAATAAAGAGCGTGAGATGGTTCGCTTAAGAGAAATTTTTGAAGACAGCTCATTTGCCAACGCTAAAGGTAAACTTCCCATGGCCCTTGGTAAAGATATTGCGGGAATGCCTTACACTGTTGACCTTGCAAAGATGCCCCACCTTTTAATGGCGGGAACTACCGGCTCTGGAAAGTCTGTTTCTGTCAACACAATGCTCTTAAGTCTTTTATACAGATACACTCCGGATAACTTGAGACTTCTTCTTATCGACCCTAAAATGATTGAGTTCCAGCCATACAATCATATTCCCCATCTTCTTCTTCCGGTTGTAACCGATATGTCCCTTGCCAATCTTGCTCTAAAATGGGGTGTGGATGAAATGGAGAGAAGATATCAGCTCTTTTCTGATATGGGTTCTAAAAATCTCGAGTCATACAACAACAAGGTTAAAAAGATTTTAAAAGATGCTGATGAAAAAATTGCCAATCCTATTCCCTCAGAGACAATCGTAACACCTGACGGAACAATTGTTGATTTTGGTGAGCAGGATCGCCCTCTTCCAGAGAAACTTCCAGAAGAGCTGCCCTTAATAGTTATCTGCATTGACGAGCTTGCAGACCTCATGATGGTAGCTGCAAAAGATGTCGAGAACTCAATTGCAAGGCTTGCCCAAAAAGCCAGAGCCTCAGGTATTCACCTTATTGTTGCAACACAGCGCCCCTCAACAGATGTGGTCACAGGACTAATTAAAGCCAATTTTCCGGCAAGATTAAGCTGTCAGGTCTCATCAGGCATCGACTCAAGAACAATATTAGGAACAAACGGAGCAGAAAATCTTCTTGGAAACGGCGACATGTTAATCATTCCCCCGGGCCTCTCTGATCCTATTCGTGTACAGGGCGCCTTTGTAAGCGAAGAGGAAGTTGTTGATGTAGTAAACTTTTTGAAACAGCAGCGTCTGCCTCAATACGATGAAGAGATTTTACTTCCAAGGGATGAAGAGGGAGCCGGAGCAATCTCAGACGAAGAAAAAGATTCCATGTACGACGAAGCAGTATCAATTGTTGCCGAAGCGCAAACATGCTCAATATCAATGCTTCAAAGGAAGCTGAGAATCGGCTACAACCGCTCGGCACGCATAGTGGAAATAATGGAAAAAGAGGGAGTAGTAGGCCCTCCAAACGGTTCCAACAAACGTGAAGTCCTTATTAACTCTCTATAAAAAAATCATTTAAAATCTGTCAGGGTAAAGTCCTGAAATTATATTCAGGGGCGCCTGGACAATTTTACACAGTCTATTAGAAATAGCCGGAAGCTCAAATCCACTGCTCTAAAAGAAGCTCACCGCGAATGCTAACAACTATTTTCTTTATCGGTATTTTTCTTGATGCTGATTCAACGGCCTGGCTTGCAAGCCTAATTAGACCTCCACAGCAGGGAACCTCCATTATCATTACCGTAAGAGTATTGATTTTGGCATCATCTATCATTGAAACAAGCTTTTTCAGATAGGTATCCTGTCCGTCATCCAACTTGGGACACGCAATTGCAAGGGCTTTTCCTTTTAACCAGGTTCTGTGAAAGTCACCAACTGAAAATGCCACACAATCTGCTGCAAGAAGCACATCTGAATTCTGAAAATACGGCGCAACGGGACTTATGAGATGCATCTGAACAGGCCACTGGGTCAACTCTGAAGGCTGAGTGCCGGTCTCATAAGATTGTTCACCATCAGTTTTATTGTCACTATTTGAATTAAATGAGATTGACCTGGAACCAGGGCATCCTCCCCCTCCATGACTTTTAGAAGTCATAGGGCTAAAAGATGTGGCGTTAATTATTGGCAAAAGCTGATTTTTTTTACGGTTTTCACTTTTTTTCATAATCTTTTCAACTTCTGCCTCATCAAAATCATCAGCGTCTCTCTCTTCTAAAGTGATTGCCCCCATAGGACAGTCACCAAGACATGCACCAAGACCATCGCACAAATTTTCAGCACTTAATCTGGCTTTGCCGTCAATAATTTTTATTGCCCCTTCTGCACAGGAGGGAACACACTCCCCGCATCCATTGCACAGATTCTCATCTATTTTTACGATTTTACGTACTGACACAATAATTCCCCTAACTTAAACCAACAAACAGGCATTTTAGTACCACTTAGAGCTATTTAACACAAAAATATTTTATTACAACTCCTAATTATGAAAAAAAATTCAGAATGAAGAACCTCGCCTAAACAACCTTTACTCTTATTTCTTCTCCCAAAAATGAGAGAAAGAGTTATTAAGAATGTTCAAGCTCGATTTTGAATAATGGATTTGTAAGGAAAATTGATCCTGCATTAATAATTGGTGAGCTTAAACAAACTGATTTTACTACAATATTAATCAGTTAAACTGCATCTTATAACAAAATGCGGTTTTAAAGCTTCTATTTCTTATTTTAGGGAGATATCAATGACAAAACAATCCATAAAACTGCTATTATTAACATTTTCACTTCTGTTTTTTACACTTCAGGGCTGCTCTAATGATTCAACCGATGACAGTGCAAGTGATGACAGCGAAACAGCTTCAGATGCAAACGACACTGACTCAAATATTACAAGTGACTCGGAAACAGATACTTCTGCTGATACCGCCTCTGATTTGGACAGTGATACTACAGTTGACCGCACAGCAATGTTTGACAAAGTTGAAGAGCTCGGCAAAGGGGTAAATCTTGGAAACTGGCTTGAAGCCTGGCCTGATCAGAGCTGGGGAGTTGTTATAACTAAAGAGGATATTAACAGAATTGCAGACCAGGGATTTGACACAATCAGAGTTCCTGCAAAATGGGAACCACGGGCTCTTAATGAAGAACCTTACACCATTGACCCTGATTTTTTTACAATAGTTGACAATGTTATTAAATGGGCGACAGATGCGGGGCTAAACGTGGTAATTGACATGCATCATCACCTTGACTTTTTTGATGACCCTGATACCTGGACAGATAAATTTTTAGGTATGTGGGAGCAAATTGCTGTGAGATACGCAGATAAAGATGACAATCTCCTGTTTGAAATAATGAATGAACCCAACACCGAACTTACTGCTGAAAAATGGAATATCCTCCTCGCTAAGGCTTTAACTGTAATAAGAGAGTCAAATCCCAAAAGAGCTGTTGTTATTGGCACTGCGGAATGGGGCGGTATCGCGGCCATGAATAAACTGATTCTGCCCAATGACGACAATATTATTTTTACTTTTCACTATTACAGTCCTTTTCAATTTACTCACCAGGGAGCTGATTGGGTTGACGGAGCTGATGCCTGGCTTGGTACAGATTTTACAGGCAGCTATTTTGAACGCCTCGCAATGAAAAATGACATGGATAGTGTATCAAGATGGTCGGCAGAAAATGATATTCCTGTTTGGATTGGAGAGTTTGGTGCTTTTAGCGGCGCCGATATGGACTCTAGAGCAATATGGACAGCAACTGTTGCCCGCTTTGCAGAGAGCTATGACTTTGCCTGGTGCTACTGGGAATATAATTCGGGATTTGGAGTCTACGATCAAGACACTCAAAGCTGGAATACACCTCTTGTGGATGCACTTTTTTCTGAAGACACCTCTGTGACAGAATTAAACAAAGAACAGCTTGGTGATAACATTTTAACAAACGGTGATTTTACTGATGACTTAACCGGCTGGACAACAAACTTTAACGGTTCGGAAGCCACAGCCGCAACAGTGGATGAGACCTTGCAGATTGAGATAACAGACGGTGGTCCGGACCCATGGAGTGTTCAGCTGATTAACGCTCTTCCACTTTTAGAAACAGGAAAATCCTACGCAGTATTATTTGATGCCTGGGGTGATTCACAAAGGGCTCTATATCTTGGAGTTCAGCATTTAGCTGATCCATGGAATTCCTACGGGGGATCAACAGTTAACATTGGAACAGAACCATCTACTCAGGTGTTTACATTTTCAATGACAGAAGATGACGACAATGCAGGTCTTGTAATAAATGCAGGAAGCGAAACTGCAACAGTACACATTGATAACATATACATCACAGAGATTAATTAAATAACAACAGGAATTCTTTTGGTTCTAATACGGTTAATTCTGAAAATTTATAATCTTTAATATTTCTTGTTACAATAAAGTCACATTGATTTTTTAATGCACAATAGTTTTGAACTCCATCCTCAAAATCTGTAAATTTTGAATCAATCGCCTTCAATACGCCATCATGATCAATTGAAATTACTGAAATAAATTTCAAAATATTTTTGATAAATAAAACAGATTTTTCGGGTGTGCTTATTTTACTTAAAATATAATAGATATTTGTCACACTGTTTGCAGAGATTAAACCAGTTGCTTTTCCAGTTTCTATTATTGATAAAACTCTCTGGCTGTCTTTTACAAAAGGAGTTCTTCCTGTTGCAACATCAAGAATAACATCAGAATCAATGAAAACTTTTTTTATCATAGATATTTTTCAAGAAGCGCATCAGCTAAAACATCATCGTAATTCTGATTGGAATATTCATCTTTAAACATTCCGGTAACAGTGCCTGTTATCTCTCCGCAATTTTCTATTTCACCATTGTCAATATTATCAATATCTGAAACGTTTTTTAAATATTCCTCAACAATTCTGGAAACACTTCTGTGCTTTTTTTTAGCGTAGTTTTTTGCACTTGCAATTACGTCTTTGTCTATTGTCAAAGTCAGCTTTGTTATCATATTTTACCTCACACGTATAAAATAATCACATTAACACGTGTTGTCAAATATTTTATAAAACAAGTTCAATATCAAGATATGCCACAAAAGTGTAAGAGTAGTCATCAATTGAAGGTGAGCGTCCTGCTGCAATCATTGAAAGAGAGCCATCTACAATATCCATTGTAACTGTGCGTTCAATGAGAGTCTGATCTGCTGAAGTAGGCTCGTCGTCCACAACCTTAACTCCTTCAATTGATACATTGTGTGGCTGACTGTCATAGGCTCGCCCGGCCATTCCCACCCCCACAGTAATGTTGTAGGTGCCCGGGGCCAAATCAAATTCAAACAGATTGTCCCTGCCGTAGTCGTCGTAAATATAAGATTTCTGAACTTCGTTAAAACCGTCCGCCGAAGAGTATCCTGTCATCAAAATACCCGTTCCCATGTTCTCTCCGCTCCAGCCGTAGCCAAGGGATGGATCATACTGGTCCCAGCCCACTTTCATATATTGATTTCCATTGACAATTAAGGGCTCTGCATTTGGCTCGCCTTCGGGATCCTGAAAGTTGATATAATAATTTCCCGCAAGACGTGAAGATTCAACCTGGAGAACCGGAAGCTCCTTTTTGCTGCCCTCAATGTAAAGTCCCAATTGATAACGTACGGCCATTAATGCATCGGCATTTTTAGTCCAGCTCACCATTGAAGCTGCAACGGAACGTACAGTTGTGTCAACATCAACGGATTCATTAACATTGGGATATGCCCCGCCGTTTGCAAGATAAAGGTATTCATAATCTTCAAACCCCTCCCGTAAAAGCTCCCCACGGACTCCAGGTCTGCCGTCATCACCAAAGAACCGCCCGGCATCGTAATAGGCCCAGCCTGTTATACGATGGCTCCAGGCAGCCCATGGAATTATCCTCTGATTCATTCCCTGATTATCAACACGTGTGGGGTTAAAATAGGGTTCTGGATCATGATCAAGAGAGTAAAACCAGACAGATTCACCAAAATCAGCCTGACGCTCCCATGCGTAGGTCTCTTCATAAGCTCTCACGTGAGCAATCCAGATGTCATATCCGCAAGGGCCATCTGCATCCTCGGCAATAGATGGTTTAGGCTCCTCACTTATAGCAATTCGCAAATTTGGTGCGGCCTCTTTAGAAAGGCGGCAAAGGTGTGCTGCCAGGGCTTCGTCCTGGTTATTTTGAGGTTCATTTTGAACGTAATAATAACCCTTTTTATCCAGTCCGTTTGTCACAAGATACTCATCAAGTCCCCCCAGCCATTGGGACCATTTTGCATTGTAAACATCACTTCCATAGTGATCACCCCTTGAGATACCGCAAAAGGTATCAGGCCTTGGTGTACTGTTGTCAACAAACTGAAAGAGCATGGCATTTGGAAATCCGATATCATTCCACCCTTCCCCAAGAATGTATTTTGACGCCAGAGCACCAATAGAATAAGCATCACCTTCGTCAGGCTCATCGTAAAAAGCTTCACAGACAGCAGGAGAATTTTCATTTTCAAATGTTATACCCCAATTAAAACCGCTCGGCCAGGTAACACTCTTGGGAGTCATACGATGCTCAAACAGCATAGTTTTCACATCTTCTTCGCTGCCACCTCCCATAAGAGATGAAATACTGATATTAAGCTGGGTTGCAAAATGAATCTCATCAGGAAGGTCAAAATCAAAAACGTATAAAGAGACAGGAACAGTCACACTCCCCTTTGAATCAGTCACAACAATTTCTCCCACATGCTCACCGGGTGTTGCATCCTTAGGAACATAAACAGTAAGCCAGACAGGCACACCATAATTTGAATTCAGAGAAACAGTATCACCGCTATTAAAAGAGCTCAGGCCTTCCACCCAGCCATCCTCATACTGAGCAACTGCCAGCTCAATTTTCTGCCCGACAAGATTATCAAACCCGTCCATAGAAACAGTAACATCCCCTTTTTGCGGACCAATCACCAGCTGAACAGGCTCAAACTCATTTCGCGCGGCACTAAGAGTAAGCCCCGACGACCGGCTCTCAGGCGGCCGTGAACCGGTAGTGAGCTTATTTGTTACAGGAGTAGTCCAAAGGGTCAAACCATCAGTTGACTCAGAAAGTGTATAGGTAAATTCCCCCGACTCCACAACTGCAGGAACAGTATCCGTTGAACCATTACTGCCAGAATCTTTATCTTCTCCGCATCCAACAAGAAATAATAAAAAAACACTGCCCGCTAAAAAAATCAAAATCTGCTTAAACATATGTTCTCCTTCATAAAAAGATTATGAACGCAACCAGCAACACAAACAAGAATAAAAATTGAGCAACCTTCAAATTGGGCCGTTACAGGAAATATTATTACGAATTCACATCGAAACTGGTCATTGTAAACCTAACTGCTGTTTACAATAACCGAGGTAAAAATAAGCTAAATTGTTATTCCAAATAAAACGGAAACATCCCCTATACCTATAGTATCTTCTGCAGATGAATAGCCATCAGGATATGTAGAATCTAAATCTATGGCAAAATCATAACCGACTTTAAAAGATATCGTAAATCCAAGCCTGTGTGCTTTCCACCATGAAAAATCGACACTTGCAGAAGGCCCCAGAAGCAGCCAGGTAATCTTATCATCATAACCATCATCAGCCTCAGTTGTCCCACTGATAATTCCTGCATCAAACATAATGGGAATTTTTAACTGAAAACCACCTGTTTCAGCTGCATTTTTACCTTTAGGAATAAAGAGATATCCCCCACCAGCAGTACTGTGAACAGCATTAACAGCAAGATGATAACTGAAATCACCTCTAATGCGAATTCGATTGATATCCACAGCAACAGCAGCAGATACCGGGGAAGGTATAAAACCCCACATAACCCCGGGAAGAGCTCTGACTCCAGTTGCAACAAAAACATCAACATTACTCTTTGGCTTATCATCAGCAAAAAGTGAAGAAGTTGCTGTCAAAACTGAAAGCATCAGAATAATTACCAAATGAATTTTAAAATTAATCCGTTTCATATTAATTGTTCCCCTTAATGCAAAATTTTGTTTCTCTATGAAGAGAAGCAAATATAATGCCAGTTTTTACATCTTACAAAAAAAGACCAGACTGTGCAGACTACATAAAACAAACCAGATAAAAAACCAAACAAGTGTGTCGATTTTATAACATCATAATTTAAAAATGTGTCTTGAAAATAATACAGATAACCCAAGCAGATTAATCTTTGTATTTGTAGTTTTAAAAGATAAATACAGAGGGAGTGACACCGAACTCTTCTGCCCCCAGGCCTTAAGCCAATTTATTCGTTCATTCACCTAATATAGCATTTGAGAGGGAAAAGTTTCAAAAAAACATATTCTTATGTGTAATAAGAGTGCAAAAATGCACGTTTGATCACTTTTAAACAGTCCTCACCCGTGTTAAATTTCCTGGACTCATTTATTTTAAAACAGAGGCAGGATAGCACCCCAAAGGGTAAAGGTCATTAAATATTATTGCAGAACCCGTTATTGTTGTAAGGGGTCTGGGAGGCTATTTTGATGAAAATATGCCTATTTTGATGAATATCTGCCTATTTTGATAAATATCTGCCTATTTCGATGAAAATCTGCCTATTTTGATAAAAATCTGCCTGTTTATGGTGAAAGTCGTACTTTTTTTGATGATAATCTGCCTGTTGAAATGAAAATCAGTGTTTAGATGGTTAGCATCCTGCAAGTGGTGTTTTCTAAATAATGTATACAAAAAAATGTCCTGGGTTTATCCCAGGCCGAATAACAGGCTGTAATGACAGGCTTTTTCGGCGGCAGATAAACTACCGCGCTACGTTTTTATTAACCGGACATGCATTATGGGATGGGAACTAGATGGCTTTTAGAGGTTCTTCTGTTGGGAGGGATTCAGTTTTAGAACCGGAATTCTTACGAATATCACTGCGAAACTCGCTTACATATGCATTGTATCTGTCGGTGCCTTCAAATACAAATTGGCCGTGGGCTTTTACTTCGTCGGCTGCCTGTTTGTAGTAGGTGTAGGCGTGATTGAGGATCTCTTTGGCTTCGTTTATCTGTTTGGGATCGAGATTTGATTTTGCGTAGATTTCACTAAGTTTGTTGTGAAGTGTTTTGGCTTCTTCTATTTTTTGACTGGTCAAACATGTTCATTTTTGCAAGTGCATCCTGGTTTTCTTTTGCAAAAATGTGGGAGGAGAGGAGATCCATGATCATGTCTTTGTCCCCGCGACCCTCTTTTATTTTATCTACGCTTTTTAAAAGGTCATCATCTTTTCTAAAGGCAAAAGTGAAAAAACGAACCAGGTATCTTTGAACTTCGTACCCTTTTGGTGAAAGCTCTTCCCACTGCCTGCGAGCCTCAGGTTCGGTGTTGACAACAGTATTATACTTTGCAGATGCATATATAAAAGCTCCGGCACGATCTTGCAGGGTGTCAACAAACTCCGGGTTTATACCTGCGTCAACTAACATTTGTCTGTCTTCTTCGGCAACAATCCCCAGCTGTTTTGCTTCGGCTGCTGCAATTTCAAGGGGCATGTTGCAATAAACGATGTCGTCTTTTGGTACAGCCATAAGTGCATCAAACATTTTGTTATAGGCCTGTTCACTATCTTGTTCTGTCATTGTCTCTTCTGTCATTTCAACTTTCCTCCTCCCCACATAGGGAATAATGCCTTTTAATTCGGTCTGATATTGGTGAATTAAATGACGGTTATAAGCTTTTAAAAAGCTGTTTGGTTTGTGATATAAAAGTTGTACAGCATTTATGTAATGAGTGTCAAGGGATTGATATTATGAGCAATTTTAAATATTTGGTATTAAAACAGAGTTTGTGTATAATGCATACATTACAAACGCAATATAAAACAATATTACAACCGCATATATAAAAAGGGCACCCACAAGGGATGCCCGTACATGCAAAATGAAACAACATTACAAATGCAAAATGAAACAATATTACAAACGTCTGATCGGGTCGGGGGCGGACTGATTACCGCCCCCTCCCACACCACCGGACATACGGTTTTCCGTATCCGGCGGTTGAGTTCGGCGACATTACTTAGCCGCAAAGTCTGATGGAGTTAGAAATCCCAATTCAACTAATCTTCTGTTGTTGAGTGCCGCATTCATCGCAAAGTGTTTGGCCATAGGCCAAGCTGCTCCCGCCAAGTTGGTTCTCTTGATAGTCTTCGGATGCACTCCGAGTTTCTCAAGGTTTCGCCGACGGCCTTTGCTACCGTGCCATCGCAGCCAAAAACATTTGCGGATGTGTCTACGGGTCCAGCCACTAATTGGCTTACGCCAGTACCGCTCATTTGCAAGAGAGAAATAATTACACCATCCGCGGACATAATTCCGCCATGTGTCACGAAGCTCATTGCTCGTTAAACTCTGACGACCATTAAACAGATTTCGCGTTCTGGTTTTATATTTCTCTAGCAGTCTGTCGGGCTTAGAATTTTCTGTTATTTTATTTTGGAGATATCAAATTAAATCATAATGGTGTAAGGAGTATGTGACGC
>JAFGVO010000239.1 GCA_016937935.1 Deltaproteobacteria bacterium
AAAAGGTTTTTCAACAAATACCAAAAACATCAAATATAATAATGAATTAAATTATATAAACTTATGCGAAGAAGCCTGCCAGTCAATATGCGATTAATTAAAAAACTCTTTCAGGTACAAACACAAGATCTCCCGGCCTTAAATTAAAATCTACAGCATTACCCTGGCTAATTTCATGAACTTCAATAATAATATTTTGCTTTTGCCCATCAACAATTCTTGTAACAGTAGTTTTGTCGCTTCTTGCCATAGGTGTAAAACCACCTGCCAACGATATTGCCTCAACAACTCCCATTCCATCATGATAAGAAAAAGAACCGGGTTTATTAACTTCACCCAGCACAGATATTTTTTTACTTGAATACTCTTTAACAAGAATTGAAACCTGTGGATTTTTTAAAAATTCACCTTCTAATAGCTTTTTTTCTAAAAGAGTTTTAATTTGAGAAGGTGTTAAATCAGCAACTTTAATTGTGCCAATTAATGGATAGTCCATTGTTCCCTCAGAAGAAACTCTAAATTGACCGGAAAGTTCTTTTTCACCGTAAACTCTAATATCAAAAAGATCACCTGGACCTAATGTGCTGTCAGATAAAACTACATCTTTTTCATGAATTGTCTTGTTAGGCTTAACTTCTGGAGAGGCACATGAAATTAAAATTAAAAAAATTAGAAAGATTTTATTAAACATTAGTAATGAAATCTGACTCCGGCAAGTGCTTCAAATTTTACAAATTGAGTATCATAAACATTAGTCTGTGCTATACCCAACGCATCATTCCACGAATATGTAGTTGAAAAATCTGTCACATCAGCCCAAAGCCTTCCTGACATATGAAAAGATAACCAGTCAGAGGCTCTATATTCGAGTAATAAACTTCCAGTAATCCAAACATCTTTTCTATTATTTTTATTAATAGTCACAGTAGTATCTGTATCTCCCAGACCTTCACCATGATATTCAGAATAAATTCTTGCATAAACTTCAGACTTTAAAGTGAGCAATAAACGACCTGCAAACAACTGATCATAGGATAAATAACCACCGTCTCGTTCATAATAATTACCATAAAAAGAATCTACAAAATCTCTTTTTACACCTAATGAAATTTTAGAAAATGGAGTCATGTAAAACATCAATGCCAAATCACCAATAAAACTGTCAAAATTAGGACCAGCTTTATAAAAAGAGGCCCCATAACCTGCAAGAAATTTAATACCAAATTTATTTAATATAAGAGTTTGTATACCAAGATAAGATTTGAGAGGTAATGAATCAACATTAGTTGAATTTGAACCATAATATAAATGTGGAGAAAATAAAACATTTGAAATTAACGCAGTTTTAGGCAAAAATTTCCAACTTGTATTTACAGAGATGTCATGATCCATTCTATTTGAATTATCACCAACTTTTTCATCAGAAAAATATAGCAAATGATATCTGTATTTGGATTCAATTTGCAAATTTCCTCCACCTGGAGATACAATAAAACCTAATGCAGGCGACAGCTCATGCCTATTTTGAGAATCTGCACTTGATTCATATGGTTCTAATGTTTTTACATATGTAACTCCGCCAATAATAGTAAATTTACGTTGTGGCAAAATTGTAAAATTTAAATGCGTATCAATTCCAAAAGGGTTAAATTTTGAATTAAGATTATCAACCTTATCTTTATCTTTTGTAAAATATCTATCATAATATGTTGCAACACCAAGACTAAAAGTACCTTTAGGTGGTGTAAGTTTTACAGCACCATCTTTTGCTTCCATACGCTGTTTAGATCTTGTTGCCAAATCAATGTAAGGTGTTATGCGCAATCTTCCGGCCTTAACTTCATCAGAACTATACATTGCATTACTGTCAAAACCACCTTCGAGTCCTAAACCAACATGTAATACAAGTGAGTCCCCAAGTTTAAAACCAGGTCCTTGTTTGTTATCTCTATCAGCAAGCCATACCTGAGCAAAAACAGTATGAGAAAAAATAAATATCCCAGTTATAACTAGCAACCGCACAGAATTTTTCAGCATAATCTACTACGCAAATCCTTAATTATTGTTCAACTAAACTTGTTGAGAAAGTAATTTAGACTATTTCCCCCGAAAAAGCAATTATAAATATCCACTAGCCTTGGGTAATAATTCAGTTCCAGCATTTTGATATACATCAACAGATGTTGAAACATTTACATTATCATTATTTTCAGATGCCGGATTTTCTTCTGTTATATCCTCACTGATAGTCACAGAAGTATTTGTTTCTCCTAAAACCACATCTGATTCACCAATACAACCCTCAGCCTCAGCTTCAAGTCCATCAATTTTTGACGAATAAATGGTTAATACTGTAAAATGCTGATCAGCTGATGCATTATCTGTAGATGAAAGTGCCGTTTCAAAAGCTTCTTTACGAACTTCAATTCCTCTTAAATTAACATTTATCTGAGTTAATTTATCATCAAGACATGTAATTTTAATACTATCTTTTTCCTGCCTTGCCTGTTCAAGCATATTTTGAACTTTCCTATAAATATTTTTTGCATGTTCTGTATGCTCATTTACCCACTGCCCTCTTTGCTCTGCAGGAACTGTATTATCCTGATTTACTGTGACATTTACTGCAGGTGGAGCATCTTGAGCTAAAACAACAAAATGAAATAATGATATTATGACAACGGATGCTAAAAAAAGTTTTAAATATAAACTCTTATTATTTTTTTTTCTAACCATTTCAATTCCTATTATTTTCTTTGTAATCCATTTACTATAATAACATAATTCTAAAATAAATATCTGCAATAAAATAAATTAATTTGCAGGTGTAAAAAGAAAAGGATATTCAAATGTAACTTCTCCGCCATCTGGAGGAGGAAATCTGAACCGAGTAAATGCTGATGTAATACAGGTACCGACTTCAGCATTTAATTCGTTTAAAGTTGCCCTTGCTGTAGTTACACGTCCACTACCTGATATGGTAAATCTTATAGTAATTTTACCGTTTAATGAAGGATTTCTTTTTAACCCTTGCTCATAACAGCCCTTTATTGCACCAAGTTTAGCACTTACTACTTTAGCAACATCAGCAGAACTCATCATTCCTGTTCCACCAGATGCTGTAGGAGCTTTTTTCTTAACAGTTCCTTTAATAGAACGTTCTGGACCAGGCCCGGATGTTTGAACATTTTTATCTCCACCCTGAGCTTTAACCTGAGATACGTCAGCAGCTTCACCACTTCCTTTTCCTCCGGCAGGACCTTTAAGTTTAGAATTACCTTCACCATTGGCAACTCCTACTCCATTAACCTGATTTAAAAGATCATCCTGATCAGCAGCTACATCACCACCACTTAAAACATCTGCAACTGCTCCTGAACCACTTCCGCCAAGTGAGCCTAATATTTTATTAATTCCCTGTTGAGCAATCTGTTGAGCAAGCTCGGCTCTTTTATCAGCTCTTTCTTTTGCAATTTCCTCAGCAGATTTTTTAGGTCCTGAATCTTCAACTTTATCGGCTACAACTGGTGTTTTAGTTTTGGGTTTATCAGCTTTTTCCTCTTCAGCCTCTTCAAAATCTTCATCACCTTTGCCTTTATCGGCTTTTTCAGCATCTTCTTTTTCTTTATCAAAAGAGGCAGTATCAGTATTTAATAAAGCTTGAAGATCCCGATATTTTTCCTCTAATGATTTTTCAGGCCAATCAGTTAAATTAAAATATAAAATTCCACTTAAATGAAAAGCAAAAGAAAGAATCATCGTGATTGAAAGAATCAATTCAATCCCTTGAAATGGTGATCCTTTAACTGCCGCTGGAAGCTGTGGTTTAGGTTGTACTGGAGGAGGTGTAACAAACTGAAATAGAACTGTAGTATTTCCGAGTACAACTTTTCCACGTGCATCTGGTCCAAGTTCCAACTGAAAATTTTTTCCTTTTTTAACAACACTTTTATCTTTTACTATTTCGTCTAATTCCAGCACTTTATCTTTAAGAGATAATTTGCCTTTCATGTCTGAAGAAAAGTTTAAAAGATATGGAGTTCCGGGACCTTTTGTTTCAAAAAGACAAAATTTAGTTGCAGGAGCATCCTCTGGCGGAAGAATAAAATCATTTTTTTCTGAAGGGCCAACAAAAATATTGCCCCTTTTTCTTATAATCCGCTCTTCGATGATTTTACTCTGCTGAATAATACCAATACGCAACACTTTCGGTTGCTCAGAATTATTTCGATTTGCAGAATTAACCTTCTGGTTTTTTATCTGTTTTGAAGCACTTGAATTAGATGTATTTTTGCTTTTTGTATTGGCCATCAAGTATTTATCCTGTTAAATTTGCGGTATTTAGATGACCATGCGTTTTGACATTGGTCCTCTACCCCCTTTTTAAGACGGACCATCTAAAAAAGAATTAACTAGTCTGTCTTATATTTCGCACCTTCAGCAGCAACAAATTTAAATTTGACAAATTCAGCCTGTCCTGCAGTGTATAAAACCTCAGTAATAAGTCTGTAATTTGTTTTGCTGTCCGCTACTACCAGAGCCATACCTTCAAATGGCCTATTTGTTCTCGCTGCTAACATTTTAAGATGTTGAACTCGCTCTTTTAAAGAATCAAGAAGAGGATTAATTAATAATCCATCCATTCCATCACGCTTTAAACTTTCATCAACAGCTCCATTTCGTAAATCAGCAACTTTATTATCCTGAACCATTATAGCTTTGGTTGAAACTGCAATAACAATTGCATCTTCCAAACCTTTATCAGCTTCTGTTGTTCTAGGCAATTTCAAATCATCTGATTCACGTATCTGAACCGGATCAGAGCCAAAACTCTTAAGAAGAAAGCACAAAATAATTGTAAAAGCGTCCATCAAAGAGTTAATAAGCAACTCAGGTTTTTCATTTGGTCTCCTGCGTCGCTTATCCTTTTTTGCTTTTCGCTTTGCCTGCCATATAGCATCAATATCTGTTTGTGACTGGGGCATTAAAATCCCTCCATATAATTTAAGGCAAAAAACCTTAATAATTTAACAATCAAAATATCTAGAGCTGTTAAACAACACCCCTGGTGAGAGTAACTACCGGAAATAACGGTTCTTCCGAAGAGCCTCTCGAATAATCCATAGCCTTAACTAATACTTCATAAGCTATATCATCTTCAGCACCAAGAATAATATTTACTTCATCTCTATGTAAATCCTTAATTTCCTTTAATTTCCTGTGAAATTCTTCGAAATCCCAATCATCATCCTTTTTGGGAATATCAGGTCCTGCCGAAGCAGAATCTGTTGATTGAGACATCCATGGAAGCCTATGAATCGGATTTACTTTAAAATGAAAGCCCTGATCAGTGATCATTACAGTTAAATTAAGAGCTTTATTTTCATCCTGTTTATCCTGAGGTTGCCCTTGAGCAATCTTGGGAGCGTTAACATCCAGTGTCATAAAACGGACAAATACAGCTCCGTATAGTAACAGAGGAATTAGCATACAAACAAGATTCATAATAGGAATTAGAGGATCACCTTCGGTGATTTCCATTTCCCTTTTTTCCTTAGCCATCGTATTTATCCTCTCGTATCAGTGAAATTTTAAATATTTCAGTATAAAAATGAAATAAACCACTTAAAAAATCAATTATGCACCACCAGCGCGATAACGAGATACAAGAAGATTCTCTAATTTAACTGAGTAGAGGTCGATCTCATTAAGAATCTTTGTTGTTACTGTTACAAGAAACATCTGTGCTGTCATACATGGAATAGCCACGATAAGACCAAATGCTGTTGTATTCATAGCAACAGAAATACCTTTAGCAAGAGCTGCTGCTCTCTGATCAGGTGCTGCAGACTCAAGAGCCGCGAACGCCTGAATAAGACCAACGATTGTTCCTAGAAGACCAAGTAGAGTTGCAACGTTCGCAACACCGCCAAGTGTAGGTGTTCTTTTTTGAACTACCGGTACAACCTCAAGAGTAGCCTCTTCAATTGCATTCGATATTTCTAACTCACCTTTGTTAGCACGAGTCAGTCCAGCTTTGATTACCTTTGGAAGAGCTGCAGTTGGTGCTGCATTGCAAAGCTTGATAGCGCGATCAATCTGATTGGCCATAACAAGCTTCTGAATTTGTCCCATAAATGCATTAGCATTAATGTTGTACTTAAAGAACAAGAATATAAATCTCTCCACGATAATTCCTAGACCAACAATTGATGTAAACGCGATTACGTACATCCATCCACCACCACTCTCAAAAGCTTCTGCAATAGCCTGCATCCTAGACCCTCCTTGAGGTAACGCCCCCCTTTGGGGCAAATTGGTTACTGGTTTATGTTGTCACCCAACAAATAAAAATCACTTAACTTCAAATAATATACGTTAAGCGTGTTGCATACTAACACATCAAAATTATTTTCAACAAGTTAAAATTATCATCTTTTTGTTCTTTTTTTAAAAAAATTGATTTTTTTTTCATAATAACAATAAAATTACTAATCTATTTAAATTAAACAAAAAATATAATGACAAAAAATAAAAACTTGCATCAATTCTATCTGTCATCTCCCTATTCAAAACCTTCGTCTTCTTCAAAACCTTCATCATCACCAGAACCATTATCGCTATTTGTAGAATCAGTTTTTTGTGCTGCACGTTCAGCTTCACGTTTGGCAGCCTCTTTTTCTCTTTCAATTCTGGTATTTTCACGTTCTACAAGAACGTTTAATTCTTTTAAATATTTATCAGCTTCTTCTTTATTTGGATTTTTACTGCCTGCTTCATTATTATACCTGGCAAAATATTCCTTTGCCTTTGTCAATCTTGCAAGCCTGTCAAGTTTTCCCAAATCATCTGCAGTATAATAAAGAATGCCCAAATCAAATAAGGCTCCTTTTAAGTCAGGATCAAGCTTATAAGCTTTATTTAAACTAGCTAATGCCTTTGTCCATTTACCGGCACCTCTTAAAGCATTTCCTAAATTAAGGTGCAAAAGAGCCCATGATGGGGATACCGCAATTGCCATATTTAATTTTTCTACAGCCTGAATATAATTGCCGGCCAAAATATATTGAACGGCTAGATTATTTAATGCCTCAACATAATAAGGATTTTTTGCAACAGCCTCTTCAAATTTGTTTATAGCTGCCAGTTTATTATCTTTATTTAATTCTATTAAACCCATTAAAAAATACGATTCTGACAATTCCGGATTTATTTTAACTACCTGATCGAGTACTGATTTAGAAAGTTCAACACGTCCCATTTTGAAATTTGCCTTTGCAATTGTCAGCATAGCCTCGGCACTGCGCTCATCAATTTTTATTGCTTTTTTTGCTTCCACTATTGCATCATCATATTTTTTATCTGCGATAAGTGCATTTGCCAATGCACATATCAGATCAATATCTTTTGAATTTATAGCTACTGCTTCTCTAGTAATTTTTAATGATTCATTAATTTTGCCAGTTCGAATTAAAATTTTTGATAATGCTGTTACTACCAATGAATTTCCCGGGGAAAGCTTAAGTGCTTCATTGTAATATTTGACTGCTTGTACGTCTTTTCCTTGACGTTCAGATACCACACCAAGATTATAATGAGGCTGCCACGCCTTTTTATCTAACTTTATTGTCTGTTTAAACCCTTTTTCAGCTTCTGCAATTTTACCATTTGCCCCAAGATTTACTGCATCATTATAAACTTTACGCGCATTTGCATTCATATTTACAGTGTCGGTCTTTTTAGCTGGCTCTTGCTTGGCAATATTTCCTGCGGCGGCTTTTTCAGGCAAAGGTTTAATATTTTCTTCTTTTGTATTGTCAGTTTCTTTAGAAGAATCAGCTTTTGTTGCAGCTTTTGCCTTTTTTTCAGGAGTGGTGCTTTTATTAAAACTAAAAGAAGAACAGCCAAATGCTCCAATCAATGCAATACTTAACAATAATTTTTTAAATATCATCATTTATTTTCCTCTGGAGCCCATGATGGAACAGAAACTGTATCATCAATAACAGAATTTAAACCATTATGCTGCCTTGGATAATTTCCCGGGTCATATGCATTCATGCGTTCAAGCGCCAAAAGACTCCACTCATTGCTAATATTTCCTTTTCGAGCCATCTCAATTGCCAGCTTATATTCACCTTGTGCCCGCTCTTCCATCTTTTCAACATGTGTTTCCATTGCTGCCCTGAATTTATCCTCATATTCACTCATAACCATATCGCGATCTTCCTGAGGAAGCATTTTAAGCTGCTTCTGTAATTCATTATCAAGTGGTGGTGGTGGAATATTTAAAATTGCTTTAGCTAAAATTTCATAGGTAAATCCTATTCTAAATTCTGCAGCAAGAGACCAAACCGGCCTTCTAAATTTTTGAATATCTTTATACTTGGTCTCAAATTCTTTAACTTTTTCAGCGCCTTCAGTCATTTTCTTATCAATAACTTTCTGGGTACCGGAAATTGAAAATGACTCAAATTTTTTCATATCCTGCTCTACAATATTAAATTGACTTTCAGCAGCATATTCTGCGGATATGGAGCCTGGTTCATCAACATATTTATTATAGTAATCAACAGTTTCTTTCCATGTTGCCGCTTCTACATTAAACGCTCTTTTTTGATGATTTGCCAACCCGATTCTGTATGAAGCTTTAACAATATAAGGACCGGCGCCTTCCTTGTTTTTGTTTTTCTTAATAAAAGAATCATATTCGGCAATAGCTGTATTCCAGGATTTTGCACTATAGTACATATCTGCAGCCTTAAAAGATGCTTCAATTGCAGATTCGCTATCATCAGTCTGAGCGGCAAACTGCTGCCAGTATGCAACAGCTTTTTTATAATCCTGAAGGTTTGTTAAAATTAAAGCAGTATTCATAATTGCATCAATTCTATACTCTGAATCCTGAAATCTTTTCTGATCGGCCAGTATTTTGTATGAACTTAATGCTTTTTCGTATTCGAAAACTTTATTTGCGGCAAAGGCCTGTTTAAATAGGCATTTATCAACCCATTGACTATCTGGATATTCTTCAACAATTCTGCCATAAAGATCCATTGCCGTCTGATTTCTATCTGCGTTCTCATATGCCAAAGCACCGTTATGCAATGCAGCATCAGCACTTGGATGCTTTGGTGCCCTGTTTACTGCAGCGACAAGTTTATCACCTGCTTCTGTACATATTGCAGGATTCTTCGTTTCCATACATTTAGAGAAAAGATTCATGGCTCTCTGCATAGCCACATCTCCTAAAACATTATCTAATTCTATGCCTTCATCTCCTGTCAATTCAAGATTTTTTGTGCACTGTTTCTTCTCTTCCAAATGAGCGAGTTCCTCTTTGGCATCAAGATCGTCCTGTTCCACAGCCATATTTAAAAGAGTTTTCCAACTGAAAACAGATATTTCATCTTTTTGGCAATAGGTATCATATATTTTACGATATCGGTCTTTGGCCTCTTTCCATTGTCCATATCTGTAGTAATTTTGTGCACTCTGATAATTAAATGTTGATGCATCTTTTGAATCAGGTTCATTTTTCAAAAAGAGCTCCCGTTCATTCATTAATTCCATTAAAATAGGAGGAATATTAAACTGCTCAGGCTGTTTTGTTTCGGGATTTACAACAGGAGGAGCGTCCCGCAATACAAGTTTGCCTTCGCTAATTTGAACTTCAACTATTCTTTCAAGTGAAATAATTACCATTCTTGCAGAATCTTCACGATATTTATCATCAAGATTTGAATCTCTTACAGATATATACTCTTTTTTTGCATCATTATATTGTCCTGACCAGAAGAGTGCATCTGCAAGCTGATAATTCAGGTCATAAGCATCTGGAGTATCAGGATTTTGAGTGATATATTTTTTATATGCCTGTGCTGCAAGATTGTATTCTTCAAGGGCAAATTCCATAATCTGGGTATCGCCGCTAGCTTTTGCTTCTGCCCTTAAAGCCTGAGCCTGCTGATGATGAGAGAGTGCAGAATTTATAAGAGCATCCTGTGCCATTCTTTCAACATTTGCCTGAATATCAGGTCTGTCACTGTTTGCTTCCCACCATTTGCTGCCTTGACCAAAATCATCAAGTTTGCTTCTCGCCTCAAGTTCTTCTTCAAATTTTCGCTGTGTTCTATAAGAGTTGGCAATTTTATCTAAAACAAATGGAGTCTGAAGATCTAATGGCCACTTCTTCAGATACAGATTCCATACCTCAATAGCCTGATCATGCTTTTCATTATCAGAATAAATGTCACCAAGACGCTCATATACTTCCTTTATCCAATCTTTGTCCTGAGGAAGATATTGAGGATCCTGTAATCTGTCAATTGCCGTTTCAGAATCCGGCATCATATCCATATTCCAGTCTTCATTAAAAAAACAGACTGCTAGATACTGAACAGCTTCAGGAACCATACTTGAGTTACGAATGCCTTGTTTGTCAGAAAAATTTACAACCTCTGCAAAGGTTTTAACTGCCTCAGGATACATATCAGCTTTATAATAACTCCATGCGAGCTTATATAAACCTTTGTCGTAAAATTTATGATTTTTATCTGTTATCAGTTTCTCATATGCGGCAATAGCAGTCTCAACTCCATATTTTGATGTGTCAAAATCGAAATGATAATTACCTATGAGCCACCAGCTCTCAAAGAAGAACCTGCTGTTTTTAACAACAGGTGTACACTGTGCAAAAGGATTAACAAACACACCGGTATTGTCTGATGGCTCTCCAACATTTAATGATGCTGAAGGATTAGTAGCCCCACTATCCCGCTCAGCTTTCTCCTTTGCAATTGCAACAGGATCGTATTTATATTTATTAGGACAGACCAGATTTAACCAGGCAAGCCTGGCTTCCTCATCTTTTCCTTCCTCTTTTAAACAATAGCCAAGAAGATAGTAGGCACCATCGGTATTTTCATAGTCAGGATATTTTTCAACAAGTGCCTCGAACAACTTTATTGATTTTTCAAAATCTTTTTCTGGAAGTGGCATTTCATCTGCTTTTCCAGCATCAGATGCAGCCGCAAATTCATCTGAATAATCAAGATAATCAAGATAAGAAACATCATAATACAATTCAGCCAAACGAAACATTGCGTCTGGTGTATAAGGTGGAGAATCGGGATATTTTTTTAAGAATCTCTCAAAATAGGCAATTGCATCCATCAAGGCTGCTTTTTCCAATTCATCTTCAGCTTTAATTTTGGATAGATACCGGCTGTCAATCATCTCTTTTCGCTGATTGTAAACCCTGTCGATTGAACCAGCTATAATATCGTTAAAATCAAGTGTTCTCTTAATATAAATTTCAAGATCTTTTTTTCTCTCTTCTTCTAAAACACTTTTCTCCTCTTTTGACGGCTCTTTCTCAATATAAAATGCAATAGAAGGAGATGCCACATTTCTAAGCCCGCTTTTATCATCATCTTTAACAGCTGCTGCTGATGATGATGACACATATAAAAGTAAAAAAAGTGAGAGATAAAAAATATTAAACTTTCTCAAATATATGGTCCTGAAAGTTTTGCTGTATTCTATATTGCGTTTATTCATATTCAATTTTATTTGCCTGCGGCAGCACCTTTTGCAGAATTTACGACATCACTGAATTCATCATTTAAATTTTGAATCTCCTGCGTACGCTCTTTATTAAGAAGAATACTTCTATTTTTGTGTTCCTCTTTCCTAAGCCATGCAATGTCAATAATTCCCAAATCTGCTTTTAATATGAGATCATGAAAATCTTTACGTATTGTGCTGAAATTTTCTTTTGTAACACCGGTTACAACAACTTCAGCTTCCTCATTTAAAGCCATCAATTCGGTTTTATATTCTAACAAATGATCCCGTTCACTAACGAGAATCTCTTTGATCTGACTAACTTTCTTGCTTGCATCCAAATCAATTGAAGTGCAGAGTTCCTTTACTTGCAAGAGTGTATTGTCCATAGTCTTTTCAACACGTGCTACTTTTTGACCCCAAACACCTAAAGAACCTAAAGAGTATTGTTTATATTCAGATAACAGAGCGTCTTGTTTTTCAATCAAAGCCTTTTCACCGACCTCATCATCACCAAACCCAAGTTGAACTTTAGCTTCTTCAACATCATTTTTTAACTGCTCAACCTCTTCTCGCTTAGCAACGATACCGGCCTTTGTTCTTTCAAGCTCGCCCTGGTAACTCTCCATAATATCAGCTGATAGCTCTTGAGAATATTCAGGTTTATCAATATAACGTGTTAATCCCACAACCATTGCATCAAGGCGATCAAGGAGAACCTCTTGTCTTGCCAGCTCTTTCCGCATGCTGACATAAACAGCCTGAGACTCTCTTTCCATCTTTTTGAAAGAGGGTTCATCAGAAGGCAGTTTTGATATTTCTCCACTTATCTCAAGTCTTCTTTTTTTAAGTTCATTAATTTTCTGATCACCTTCTTGAGCTTTTTTTTCAATTTCAACCATGAGAGTATTTTTTAGATCTGCAAGCTGATTTCTCATTTGAAGGGCCTGGCGCTTGGCATTTCGCAACATGGGAACTGCATGTACCGGACTTGAACCAGAAACAACAGCTTCAATAAGATGTAAAAGTCTTTCAGTTTCCTGAGTATTATCCTTTGCAGCTCCTAAATCCTGAGTAACCACATATGCTCTTTTAACATCGGGTTCTTCAGTAATCCATTGAACAATCTCCTCAGGAATCATCCCTGAAATATCAAGAGTATTCATACTTCTATCCATTAAAGAATTAAAAAACTGACCCGCATCATTAGTATCATCCATCATTTTGTCCATGCTGGACTGAATTGGAGAAAACTGTTCAATTGTATCATCAAATACGTTTTCAGCATCCTGATAACGGCCGGCTCTCAAAAGCAGATTTCCCCTTAGGAGTTTAGCCTTGGGAACATATGGGCTGTCAGGCATTGCAAGAGTTAATACTTCAAGAATTCGCTCTGCCAGAATTGTATTACCTGCCTGCATATTTACTGCAGCCGCCTCATAAAGAGCTACGTCATAATAATTTGAATATCGCCCTACTTCCTGATACGCTGCTGCTGCATTTTCAACAAAATCCTTCTGAAAATAGAGTCTTCCGATACCAAGATTAATTAAATCCAAAACATCCTGAATACTTGAAGTGATATTTTCAATGGTTGAACTTTTATACTTTTCGAGGGTACTTTTATAAAGCTCCAGAGCTTCTTCATAGCGTTCCTGCTTTACAAGGGTTACACCTGCAAAATAACGAGCTTTAAGTTCGAGTTCCAAATTATTGGAAACCATATTGAAGGCATCTCTCGCAGCGTCCATATCTCCTTTAAAATAGTAATATTTACCTTTTACATAGTAGGCATTGGCATCAAGAGAGTGTCCCAGCATATTAAAATATTTTTCAATGTCAGTAAAATCATTGAGATGAATTGCAATCTCAACAAGTCTTGATATCACCTTTGTTTTAAATCTGTCAGCAGATGAGGATTGCTGTTCATTTATAAACTTTTCAAACCAGCTTCTTGAGCCATAATAATCTCTTGATAGAAATAGTGAATCAGCATAATAAAAAAGGGCATCAGGGTATGAGGGATGAGTAGGATATGATTCTATTATGTCCATAAAAATTATCGCTGCCCTCTGATAATCTTTAAGTCGATAAAAATTTTCACCATCAATCAGTCGCTCTTCAACATGATATTTTCCCTGGAAACCACTTTTCCCAAGATAATTTTTCCTGATATCATCAGCCCGTTTACTAATCTGTTCAACGGAAAATTCAATGTCTGATATAACATCCGCAGAGACATTTACCGTGTAAAAAGAAGATAAGGCTATTACGCAGACAACTGCATAAATAGCTCGTGCAATTTTTTTCAAACTGAAAAATATCATTGAGTTTGCCTACTGACCATTGCCTTCGCTATCATCTGTTTGTTCGGATTCTGCTTCATAATCTGTAAATTTTTCAACATATCTTACAGCAGGTCTCTCTTCAAGAGGAGTTGTTGCTCCCCCTTTTTCAAAACCGACAATTTTAACACCTATTTTTTTGCCTTCACTTACAGAGAACGTGTAGCTGGACCGGGTTTTAAAAGCATATCCTTTAAGATATGAAAAAATGCCGTACCCATGCCCTTTATAATGTAATACTACACTTAAAGTATGTTCTCCGGGAGTCAATGGACCTTCAAATAAATCAATCTGCTTCTTTTCTGAAAGGGTTCCATTATTATCTGATTTGTTAAAAACCGGCCCGCCATCTAAAAGAAATGTCGCTTTATCAAGCCTGAATGACCCACCCATCTCATTTTGAAATGAGATAGATGCCTTAGCTCCGGCAATCTTCTTATCAAGCACAGTTTCAGCAAGAAGACTGAGTCTCGCTTTAGATCTGAAAATCTGTTCTTTAAGTCGATTCACCCTCTCTTCAAGATCTCGTAACCTGACAGTGTAAGTTCCTTTATCTACGGAATCACTCTCTTCTGAGGCACTCGATTCAACGGCATCGGTATCAGCTGCTGCAGCTTCACTATGCTGTTCGGTATCATCTGCAACAGTTTGTGCTTTTAAGCCTTGATTATAAGTAACACAAACTAAAGATATTACTAAAATCGCAATAAATTTTTTCATTATCTGATTCCCTCACTTAATTTATATGAAATTATATCGAATATTATTATTCATTATAATTGTAAGTTCTTCCCCTGTATTTACAAATTAAAAGATTTAAATATCCAAATTTAAACTCAAAATTTCAATTAATCTTAGAATATTACTGATACAAAATCCTTATTGTGTCAATATTTTACAATATATCTTTACTCCATAACACATTTTGTAGATATTTTACCAATAAAAAGTCTTTGTAAGTAATAACAAAAACAGTGTAAATATAATAGCTCACTTTTATTATGAAACAAGATTTAAGTAAATTAATGATTAAATATAATAAAAAATTAGATCTCATGACCATGTTGAAACGTAACTATTTTTTGAAATACTGCGCAAATATTTTCTCTTTTATTAGTTTTATGTCAGGAGGAATTTTTGCCTGAAACAACAACAATCAACTCCTCGATGAGTGATGAAGAACTTATTATGATGTTTCAAAACGGAGATCCAGAAGCTTTTGAAAAGCTGTTTTTACGATACAAACAGGCAATATTTCATTTTATCTTCCGATTCTGCAAAAACAGCGAGACTGCTCAAGAACTGACTCAGGATGTTTTCTCTAAAATAATAACAAAATCAGATACTTTTAGACATGATTCTCGTTTTTCAACCTGGATTTACACAATTGCACGTAATATTACAATAGATCATAACAGGAAAATGGTTCACCGAAGAGAGCCTTCATTAGATGAAAAAAAACAAAATGGGCTATCTCTGCTTGACACTGTTGAAAGCAAAACACATCAGGCAGATCGCACTGCTATTTCAAATAACCTGAAGTCCCGTATTCTTGAAGCAATCGACAATCTTCCTGAGGAACAAAAAGAAGTTTTTATTTTACGGGAACACAATGGACTCTCTTTTGAGGAAATTTCGGAAATTACAAATTCAAAAACAGGAACAGTCAAAAGCAGAATGCGATATGCACTTGAATCCTTGCGAACTGCCCTCAACGAATACAAACAATACGCAAAGGAACTGTCATGAAGGTATCCTGCGATAAAATAATACCTCTTTTAACTGATTACATGTTTGAAGATATTGAACAGGCAGCCGGAAAAGAGGTTGAAGCCCATCTTGAGTACTGCAGCGAATGCCGACAGATACTGGCTGATTACAAAACGGTGGGATCAATTTCAAACGAACTTGTGATTCCTGAACTCCCACAAAGTTTTGACTCATCCATCTTGAACATGGCAAAGAACCATTTAGCTGAAAAAAACTATTCTTCGAAGGCTAAACAAGACAACGTTATTCCCTTCTACAATAAAATTACAAGATCAAAAGTTTCATTGTTTGTCCTGGCTGCGGCAAGCATCATGTTTTTTGTTACTTCTATTAATAAAGACAATCATAAAATGATGCTCAGCCATGATCAGGAATTAACTTCAGCTGATGAAACTGACAATAAAACAGTAACTCTGGATAACGAACAACAGCGAAACATCAAAACTTCCGAGATAAATACTAATGATTCTTACAATAATGCTCAATCAAAGCCTGTTCTGTCCAGAAGTAGAACATCTGCCGCAAATGAATCTTCTTATTCAGAAAAAAAGGACAAATTAAATATTAAAGGAAGCAACCCCATTAACAGTGATGATCTTTCAGCCTCTTCAGCAAAAAGAAAAATGAGTTCCCTTTCAGGGGGAGGATTCTCATCTGCACCATCTCTAAAATCCGCTCCGGCGACAGTGGCTGCTCCAGTGGCTGCAAAAAGAAGCATAGAGCCAAACGAGCAGAGTCCTGCCAAAGCCGAAGCAGGAGTTTCGTCCCCAAAAATGTCAGCACCTCAATCATCAGCGAATGCAGTTGATGGATATGGATATTCAAAAGGAACTGAGAGTGAATCTGCCAGGATGGATGAGGATATGGACTCATATTCCGCATCAGACGGGGAACCTGGGGAAAAGCCTGGAGCACCTGTGTTGCCGGTGTTAAACAATAACACCTCTGACTCTTTTAATAGTGCACTTGCCTTGTACAACAGGGGAAACTGCAAAGAATCAACTGCTCAATTTGAAAGCAGCTTAAACTCGGGTACCCTTAGCAGCAATAAAAAGGCGGAGGCACTTTTTTACATTGGCAAATGCATGTCCAGAACAGGAAAGTGCTCAACAGCAATTA
The DNA here is from genome assembly GCA_016937935.1 of Deltaproteobacteria bacterium. Lineage (GTDB taxonomy): Bacteria > Myxococcota_A > Polyangia > JAAYKL01 > JAAYKL01 > JAFGVO01. The sequence continues at coordinate 16,803 of JAFGVO010000239.1, forward strand.
TCAGATTTAATAAGATACTATCAGACTACCCGTCCTTTACAGGTGCAAATGAAGTAAAGTGGGACAGCGCCAAATGCTACATAAAACTTGGACAGACCTCAAAAGC
>JAFGVO010000240.1 GCA_016937935.1 Deltaproteobacteria bacterium
ACCGGAGCCGCCGAGCCCGCCGATCGCGTCGAGCCGCGCCTCCGCGTGCAGCCGCTTGACGACCTCGGCCGCGCCGCGGGCCATCGCCTCCACCGCGGCCCCGCGGTCGCCGGCGGCCGCGAGCGCAGCATGGTCGGCGCCGGCCGCCGCCGCCACCTCCTCCTCCACCGCCGCCGCCGCTTCCTCCGGAGGAGTAATTTCCGCCGCCCCCTGCTCTTGCAAAAACCTCAGCCGCATATAATAAAAGCATTATTGCAGAAAAAACTCCCGCTGTTTTTAATACAAGTGAATTTAAACTTAACTTAACAAAGGCGTTAAATAGATAACTCTTAATTTGATTCCATACTTTTTTCAATTGAGCCCCCCTTAAGTGCCACATTAAAAATTACTGTATTTTGATTTCAGGTAATCAATAAAATATTTTGACGATACAGGATTTGAAGTGGCTTTTTCAATTAATCCTGACGAACCATAAATGGCTCCATGGGTATGAATATTTTTATTCAGCCAGCCCAATAATGGTTTAAAAATACCCTCTGAAAACATCTTATCCAAACTACCGAGTTCACTCTCTGCAGCTTTAAACAGCTGCGCAGAGTAAATGTTTCCAAGAGTGTACGTTGGAAAGTACCCGAACATCCCTGCGGACCAGTGAACATCCTGCATGGCCCCTTCTTTTAGATTTGCGGGCTTGACTCCCAGATACTTTTGCATCTTTTCATTCCACAGGGCTTCAATATCTTCAACATTTATATTGTTTCTAAAAAGTTCGCGCTCAATCTCAAACCTTATAAGAACATGAAGATTATAGGTTACTTCATCAGCCTCTACTCTTATAAGCCCCGGGGATACACGGTTTATGGTACTTAAAAACTCTTCAGACGAGACCTTTTGCAGACAGTCAAAATATCCCCTTGCTATTGGAAAAGCCCACTGCCAGAAACCTTCACTTCGGCCGACCATATTTTCCCACAACCTTGACTGGGACTCATGAACACCAAGCGATGCATAGCTTCCTGCAGGAGTTCCATAGGCTTTTTCATGGAGCCCCTGCTCATACATTGCGTGCCCGGCTTCGTGAATAGAGCCAAAAATCCCGGTGCTTAAATTATCCGGATTGTATCTTGTGGTAATCCTTACATCTCCCGGGCCTATACCAACTGTAAAGGGATGAACAGCCTCATCAATTCTTCCTGCTGCCAAATCGTAACCGATTGCATCAACAATTTGTCTTGAAAAACTCTTTTGAGCCTCAATATCAAAACTGCAATCATGATTATAATTTAATAAATCGGAGGATTTATCAGAAATTTTTAAAACAAGATCTTTAATGGGGTCTGCAATCCCGCAAAAAAGAGTATCCAGATCACTTGTAGTAATTCCCGGCTCATACTCGTCAACAAGGGCATCGTAAGGTTCATTTTTATAACCGATTGACTCGGCTTTTTCTCTTGTAAGGTCGATTAGCTCCTTTAAAACCGGGTAAAAACCGCTGAAGTCACCATTTTTCATTCCGGATTCCCAGGCTGCTTCGCCGTTTGCAGATGTCAATGCAAGTTTTTCGTTTAAATCTGCCGAAATCTTTGAAGACCTCTCATATTCCCGTAACCAGACTTTGACATTTGCCCCGGCCAGACTATCGTCTAATCCACTAAAATCATTATTCTTTAATACATCAAGGGCATCTTTTGTCTTCTTATCAACCCCCTTGCTGTGAGCAATTTTAGAAAGAAGAGCAATCTGATTTGCTCTGTTGCCGTGAGATTTTTCAGGGGCGCATGTTCGCTGATCCCATGCAGCAAGTTCTATAATAGCTCCAAGACGGGCAATCTCTTTACTGTTGTTGCTTAGCCAGTTATATGCTTCTTTAATATTCATAGGCAGACTCTACTTTTTGTTGATAATTTTTCTTATTTTTATACCAATTTCATTTACAATTTTGTCGTGTTTTTCATCACCGGCAAGCTTTCTCAATCTTTTATCAAGGGATTTAAGTTTCTCTCCGTAAGTACCTTTATGGTCGTCGTAAAAAGCTACGGCACTCTCCCCCACTGATAAAGCTCTGCCCTTTAATCCAATTTTATCAAACAGCTCAATGGCACGCTCAAAACCATCTGTAAAACGGTCTTTACCAGCGGTAATAAACTCCTCTTCAGCCATTTTAAAATACTTCACATGGTCGGGATCTTTTTTAAGCTCGGCATTTCCCATTATAAAATAGAGCTCCCCAAGACCGGCATGGGCTCTCGACTCCATAATCTTTTTAGAAATTGCTGATTTAAAAGCACTCTGTGCGCCGTCAAAATCATTTAACTTGATTGATATGGCACCTAAAGAGATAAAACCCGCAATATAACCATTATCAATAGCCCTTGCGATATGAACCTTTGCATTTTCATATTCACCCAGTTTTTGATAACAGCGGCTTATAATTTTATTTGCATCCTGTAAAAGTTCCTTTTTCTGAGACTGTTCAATTGTACTCTGAGGTAAAAAACTCAAAACAGATTTCCAAACTTTTATACAGTGAAGATAGCTGTCGTTTTTAAGTTGTTCCAAATATTTTAAAGCCTCTTTATCTTTTTTACAGATATTTTTCTCTTCGAGCTCAGTGGCCCTGTCAAACAGACTATCTGCAAGCTCCACAAGATCCAATATATTTCCATGTTCTGATTCACTCATAAATCACCTCACTGTTTTAAGAATTAAAAACGCCCTTTTAACCCAATTTCCACTAAAATAAATAACATTTCACACCATTGAAAATCGTGAATAAAATACTTTAAATGAAGCAATTTTACCATAGTATTAATTAGGTAAATACGGCAATTATTTTTGAATTCATGATAAAACAGTGACAATCAGATGTTAGTTCAGACTTTATGTTTAGGGATAATAATAAGTATTATTATATTCTGCCATAAATTTAAACCGAAAAATATTCACATAACAGAATAAGAAAAAATGAAAAACGACAATACACTACATACATTTCAAATACCTGTAATGGGCACGGGTTATACTGCTGAAAGCCCTCTTAAAGTTGCAAAATATGGAATCTCGTCTGTGATTTCTCTGGTTGATGACATACTTTTAGAGCAATTGCACAAATTCCACAGTGAGCAAAATGGCATTCCATTTACTCCTGCAGATAAAACCGACCCTCTCGCCAGAGCGTATCGAATTACAGCGTATTTAAATTTTATTGATAAAATAGTTAAAAAAGAGATTGAAGAGATTAAAAAATCTCAATTTACAGAAGATAGCGATATTACAAAGTATTTTGAGATGATTCCAAATTGTCCTGTTAAAGAAAAATATAACTCAATGCTAAGTTGTGAAGATTCACAAACCCGTGAAAAATTGCAAAACGAATTAAGAGAATACGTGGTACCGGGCAGTATCGATGTTAATATTATGACAAAAATCGACCGACCCACTGATAAAAACGGAGATATGCGTCCCAAAGAGCAGAGCGATGCAATGCTGGCGCTTAAAGGTTTCGCGGACAGCACTGTTGAAGGTTCTCTTGTTTTATCAGCGGGATTCAACCCGAGACTTTACGGATATTTAAGTGAATTTAACGATTTCTTCCCCGATAAAAACGGAAAACTCAAAAAGAAAATTGTCTTAAAAGTAAGTGATTATCGCTCTGCGTTCATACAGTCAAAGTTTTTAGGCAGAAACGGATTGTGGGTATCTGAGTTTAGAATTGAATCAAGCCTCAATTGCGGAGGACACGCCTTTCCTACTGAAGGCTTTCTTTTAGGTCCGATTCTTGATGAATTTAAAAAGAACAGAGAAAAAATCATTGAAATTGTAGCTCTCCCATTTTTAAAATCTTTAAAAACAAAGGGATTTACTGTTCCGGAAAATATCCCGACCCAGTCAATTACTGTTCAGGGGGGGATCGGAACATCCGGCGAAGACAGCTTTCTCATGTCACATTATAACCTTGAAGGAACAGGATGGGCAACCCCCTTTCTCCTAGTTCCCGAGGCAACAAGTGTTGACGAAAAACATCTTGCAAAGCTTGAAAATGCCGGTGACGAACTGGTTTATCTCAGTGACTCATCTCCCCTTCAGGTTCCTTTCTGGATGCTTAAAAATTCTGATAGCGAAGAGAAGCGACTTAAAAAAATTAAAGAGAACAATCCAGGAGCATCCTGCCCCAAAGGCTATCTTGTCTCCAGTACGGATTTTACCAAACAGCAGCTCTGCCTGGCCTCAGCCCAGTATCAGCAAAAAAGACTTAAACAGATTGAAGAGAGTAAGATGACCGAAGCTTTAAAGGCAAAATCAATTGAGATTACCCTTGCAAGAGCCTGCATCTGTCATGACCTCGGCGGTGGAGCAACCATTAAAAATAACATAGTAAAAAATGCCACCCCGACTGTCTGCACAGGGCCCAATATTGTCAATTTCTCAAAACGTGAAACTCTCAAGTCAATGGTTGACCATATTTATGGGCGAAAAGCTATAGAACTTCCTGCAGACAGACCCCACGTTTTCATCCTTGAAATATCCCTCTATTTTGATGCTCTCATTAAACAGTATAAAGAATTCGAAATAGGTTACGGAAATCTCAAACCTGAGTACTTTGGGAAATTCACACAAAACCTGCAAAACGGTTTAGACTATTACGCAGATTTAATTAAAGACCTGCCACGGGAAATTCAGTCAAAATTTACAAAAGAGTTAAAAGAAAAACAGGAAGAATTCATACTCCTGAAAAAAGACCTCTTCAAAGACAGCGCAATAAAAGTAGCCTGAACATCTCTTAAGTTTCAAAACTTTATCACCAAATACTTAATCCTAAACATTAAGCTAAACCATAGGCCTCCGTCCTTTATTTTACTTTATTTTACTCAAATCATCCAACGGCCTCCGTCCTTTGGGGTTTTGGGGTTTTGGGGTCAATTTTCGACTTTTTGATTGTTCATCTTTCCTCCCTGTTTAATCGTCCTCCGTCCTTGTTAGCTGTTTTGAGATGTAATCAAGATGCTTATTATTTAAAACACAAAATCAAAATTAGATAATAATAACAGTTATTTATTTTAACGTATCTAACAATTAACATTAATAACAATAAAGGCCTCCGTCCTTTTTTAAGTCTTTTTTAGGGTACTTTTTTTGAATCGCTGATTTTCTTGTTTTTATATAATTGAATGATTTATCTATTTAAAGTATAGGCTTATCTATTATGAATATTAAAAATTTATCTGATAAAATTGCCTATTTAATAATCATTCTTCTGCCTGCTCTTATTCTCTTCTGGCTTGTTCCTTTTTATTCTGAAATTACTATTGGCAACGATTATACTGTTTTTCCTATTTCACAGCAGATGGAGATTGCCTACTCTCTTGAGCATAACTCGTTTCCTCTCTATGCTCCCGGCTTTGCTATGGGAAGAAGTCAGGCTGCCCTTACTATGGCACAGACTTTTCATCCCATAATCTATCTCTCTTCACTTACTCCCGGCTACTGGGATGGTAATGCTCTATCTATTAATACTCTCTACCGATTGTTATTTCTCGCCTTTGCTCATCTCTTTTTATTTGTACTTCTGAGACGAGTTAAAATGCCGGTTATTCCATCATTTATAATCTCACTTATAACAGTATATAATATGCGAATGCTTGATCTCTTCAGATATGGCTCATCTCTTGAGAATTACACGGGATATCTCTTTTTGTGCGCGTCTATCGGACTCTATTATATAAAGCCTTCAAAATTTTCAGGACCACTGGCAATTATAATTTCGACCTATCTTTTAATAACCGGCGGTCACCCCCAGATGATGTATTTCGGACTCCTCGGTGCAGGAAGTGCAACACTGTTTATCCCCTTTATTCTCACTGCAATAGATCCATCTTTAAAAGAGTATCTGAATTTAAAAAAGGTGCTTTCTTTTTATATTTTAACCGGTGCATGGGTTGGAGCTGGTCTCCTTATATCAATGCCCTATGTTGCCTCATTCTACCTTGAATTTGTTAAAGAAAATGCATTGAGAGTCGGACAGGATTACGCCTGGTCACTGGCTTATAACGATACAGCAGGCGGAATTTTAAACAGTCTGTTATCTCCAATGGAATCGGATGTTCACTGTGCTTTTGGAGGGTCAAACCTCATTCTTATTGCACTTCTGGCTCCGTTAGCCTTTTTGGCAGGAAAAAAAACTCCCTTTTCAATTATCGCCCTTACGGGTGTAATTGCTCTCATTATTTTGGCTGCAACCGGTGACTCCACACCTGTTCACCGATTATTCTGGGAGAATGTTCCTCTTGCCAATACATTCAGAACACCAGGGCGTATATCCATGATGCTGCCCTTTCTAATCTTTTTATCCGCCGGCTGGCTGTTTTCACCAAATGACAGCAATCTGTTCTTAAGGAAACTACCTTTCAACAGACTTGCACTTCCTGCCCTTATTAGTTTAGCCGGAATCTACATTTACCATAACTATCTCCAGCAGTTTTTACCACTTCCCTCAAGATATACACCCCATACAATCATTGCTGAAAAAATGCGTGATATGGATCTTTTGAATCTTTATGACAAAGCCCTTCCAATCTCATATTATCTAGGAATACTCACAATGGGGCTTACATTTTTATACTCTGTCAATTTTAAATATTTCACAAAAGCAGTTAAGGCAACAACTGCAATTTTACTTTTAATTACGGTTACTTTTCAAGTAACAACTGTTTTGAGATTTGGCACCTGGCAGACAAAATCAAACCCGTACCCAACCCTTGAACAGATGAATATTCAAAAGGAGTCAACACTAAATTTTAAAGGCTCTCCAGGATTTGGAATGGAGTATCCACAGGTTACCGAACAGATGAAAAACAGCACCATTGAGCCAAAGCTCGCCAGATTTTATCAGAACTACATTGGTGTCAAAGATCACGAAGAGGCTATTGCAGCAATAGCAACCGGAAAGAGAAACTCTGTTACAGCAGTTATCGAGGGAAGCTCAAAAAATAATACAAACTCTAAAATAAATAAAATAGATACAATAGATCTTACATATAGTTCATTTAACAAAGTGGAATTTAAAGTTAACGCTCAAAAAGAGGGTTATTTTACTTTTAATTATCCCTTTGACGGCAGGTGGAATGCAACAGTAGATGGAAAAGAGAGTGAAGTTTTTAAAGCAAACGGTCTTGAAAACGCAGTGTTTGTAAAAAGTGGTGAACATGAAATCCAGTTTTACTACAAAAGCAAAGCTACACTTATTGGTGGAATTATTGCACTTCTAACAATTATTTTTCTTGGAATAATGTTTTCGTTTATAAACTTAAAAAATAGACAGCGGTGGCTATTTGGATCACTTTCCATAATAATACCAATCATTCCATTTTCATTATGGGCCGGCAGCTTTTATACAGGGGATAATCTTAACACCAAATACAGCTGGAACTCCAATATGAACGGTGATGAAAACAATCTTGCCTTTGCCAAACCAACACAAATGTCATCAATATGGTCTTTTCAGATGCCTTATTTTTACTCATCTTCACTTGGTGTTGACGGTGATAAATCAGGACGCCCTTTTGCCACAAATCCAAGACAAGCCCACCCTTACTGGCAGGTTGATCTTGGCAATTTGTACAAAATTGGCAAAATAAATGTTTATGACAATGGTGCAGGCAGACGACTGCTCCCTTTAAAAATTCTTCTGTCAGATAATGGGCGCAGATTTACAATTGCAAAAGAGATTAAATCAAGACCCCCGGCTTCACCATGGATAATCGATCTTGATGGACTTTCCGGCAGATTTGTCAGGATTCAATCCGGAGGAAGAGGCTCTATGAATTTAAACGAGATTGAAATATTTAAAGTTGCAGATGCTAAAGTTTCAGAACCTCTATATAATGACCTGAATGATCCCACGGGAAATCTCCGAAAACCCGTAACTTCGAAATAAAATCTCATTTTTTCTAAAATTCAGACTCATTAACATTTTGAATAATGACTGAAAAATTAAATTAAAAA
>JAFGVO010000241.1 GCA_016937935.1 Deltaproteobacteria bacterium
AAACTGCTGATCAGATAATTGAAAAAGTTGGCCGAGCGAGACTGTCTCTGGATAATGCCCCAACAGGATGAATCACTACACTAGTAAACCCGTGCACTGCAGTTATAAGGTTGTTTATATCAATTTTTTCCCGTTTGTATTTTCCCTTCTGGGCAAAACCCAACAGGTTCCCGGTGAGCTCTTTACCCCTTGTACATGCTGATAAAATATTTGTGAGATCTTTATAATGGGCATTATCATTTTTAGTTTCATTGATAAGAGCCTGTGCGGTTCCTGTAATTGCCGCAAGCATATTATTTATATCATGGGCAACACCCCCTGCCAGTCTGCCCACAGCTTCCATTTTTTGGGATTGCAATAGCTGCTCTTCTAATATTGATTTTTCATCCTCAGCTTTTTTGCGATCTCTTATTTCAATATTTTTCTCTTTTAAATGCCTGTTGAGTTCAATATTTCGTTTTTCATCCTCATATTTAAGTTTAATCATATTAACATTTGAATCTCTTTTAATTTTAATAATAACAAAAGATAGAAAGGCCGAAGTTAAAAGACTGACTGAATATGAAGCCATTTCAAGAGTATCAAAATGAGCAAACCCAATTACAAACCAGGGAATCATACCTGATATAATCAATAGAATATGCCATTTGTAGTTAAACCAGAGCATACTTGAACCAAAGTAAAACATGATTAGATATACTGCAATTACAGGTCTAGGAATAAGAAAAAGTGCTAACAGAATGCTTGATAATATGAGAGTTGTGCAGATTCCCATTATCAGGTCAATAGAATTGACTGAACCTCTGTCATTATTAATAATATTGCCGTTTTTCTTGGTTTTTTTTAATAATAAATTTGATATTAACAGAGCTGAAATTACAAGTACATCATGGCTAAGCATAATATATTTTTGGTAATCATTAAAAACAAAATATTGTAAACCAGCAAAAATTATAAAGATAATAACTACGCTTATTGAAACAGTTTTGAAATATTTTATTGTAATTAACGAAAGTTCTGTTTCGATTGTTTGTTCATCTATTAATTCGGGTAATTCGATTGAATCTGGTAATTCGATTTTTGTTTGTATATTCATGGTTTATATGGTGCCAATGTAAAGGGCGCTACCTGAATTTGACGGCATTATCTCTGTTTTATTGAAAAACTCATTCATCTCATTATTAAAATTTAATTTGAAATTTTTATAATCGCTCCGTTCCAGAAATTCTAAAAAAGCAACCGAGGCATTGGTTTTGCCGTAAAAATCATTAATTATGACATATTTGCGAGATATTCTTTTTAATTGAGTCAAAATATCAGCTCTTTTTTGCTGTTTAAAACCATGCATTACAAAAGATGCAGTAACTATATCATACGACTTATCTGCAATATTATTAAGAGTTGTCGCGTCACTATTTATAAAATTATATTGGGAATGTCTGTTTTTTGCTATTTTCAGCATTTTATCTGACAGATCAACACCTGTTGAGTGCTTGTTTGAAAATGATCCAAGAGCGTCAAGCCAACTTCCTGTTCCAGTGCCAACATCTAGAATTGAAAGTTCTGAAAGTGAAATATTAGCATTTAATTCCAGTGCAATTTTCTTGTAGTGAACAACCAGACTTGAGTCAAAAAAATTGTATACCGGAGCAATAAAATCAAAAATAAATCTGGCTCGCTCTATTTCGCTGCCAGAAAAATAGTCTTTTATTCCCATTCTTTATGTTTAGAAAGTAAAAGTTGAATCTGAAAGTCTTCTCTGGAATTCTTCAAGAACTTCCTCTTCCTCTTTTTGTCCGCCACGTGCAACAAATGTAGCACTGAATCTTACACATGTTTCAGCATCATCCCAGGGAACCGAGCTAATATGTTTTTCTTTAATAAGCCATTGGGAAAAATCCTCACCACTTTTAAAAACAGTTCCATCTAAAGTTGCTTTAGGTGCTTTTACATAGAGATAAAAAGTTCCCTCAGGTGATTTTGCATCAAAACCAATCTTTTTTAACGTCTCGGTCATACTTTTTAAACGGCGTTCGTATTTGGCATTAATTGCAGGTGTAATTTCACTTTGAGTTTCAAGTGCTCTTACAGATGCTTTTTGAATTGCTGCAAACTGGCCGCTGTCTGCATTGTCTTTAACACTGGCAAAAGCTTTAACCGCTAGTTCATTACCGCAAACCCAGCTTAAACGCCATCCTGTCATGTTAAAGCCTTTTGACATTGAGTGGAGTTCAATTGCAACGTCTTTTGCTCCTTCAATATTTAAAATACTTAGTGGCTTGTTTGAAAAATTGAGAGGGGCATAGGCAGCATCCGAAACAATTAAAATATTATTTTCTTTAGCAAACTCAACTGCTTTTTTATAAAAGTCAACAGTAGCAAGTGCTCCGGTTGGATTGTTCGGGTAATTCAAGTATAAAAGTTTAGCTTTTATTTTTTGATCTTCAGTTAATGAGTCAAGATCGGGAAGATAATTATTTTGTGAAAGAAGCGGCAGATTTACTACTTCGCCACCAAGATATTTGGTCCATGTGCCCATAACAGGGTATCCAGGAACTGTCATAATTGTAATATCCCCGGGATTTATAAATACTGAAGGGATAAGTGAAAGTGCGGATTTACTGCCAATAGAGTGAACAACCTCTTTTTGAGGGTCAATTGTGACATTGTAAAGTTCCTGCATATATTTTGAAACAGCCTGTTTAAATTCATCAATTCCATTGTCCGCATATGTTCTGTTTTCCCATTTTGGGGCTTCTTCTATTAATTTTTCGATAACAACATCAAAAGCACCTTCATCAGGCTCCCCAACACCCATATCAATAATTGGCAGATTTGGGTTTTCTTCTAATGCTGCTCTTTTGGCTCTCTTTATTTTTTCAAATTTGTAGATAGTTGTATCTTTTCCGAATTTATTTCCACCAATACGATCTGCAAAATTTTCCTGTAAAT
>JAFGVO010000242.1 GCA_016937935.1 Deltaproteobacteria bacterium
ATATCTGTCAGAAAACTCCTCTGCAAGCCTTGTTTTCATATTATCATCAAGATTTGGCTCATCATGAAGAATGTGATCAAGATTGCATGAAAAGTAATACAGAGAATATTAAATACTGGCAATCGTGGGCCTGCTTGAAAGTCTGTTAAGGAGTTGGCTCTTTTGACTGTTGCGTCTCAGAATTTGATCAATGTTGCTTCCTGTGATTGAATCTGGGCTGTAATGCCATTTTGCAACATCGCTCTGCTTGATGTAGGTTTCATCCACAAATGCACCATCAGTATCAACAAGATGCACTACTTCAAGAAGATCGCTTTTTCTGAAATGCGATTTATCCAGAAACTGCTTTATCTGGTCGTGCACCTTTGTAACAACATTTTCAAGAGTTGTATTTCTGTCAGAGGTTATATCTCCGCCAACAATGTGAAAGCTAACCTGACTCGATATAAGCAATCTGGAAAGGCTTGATCCGAGAGCATCCTCTTCGGACTGACCCTCAACTATGAAAAGAATGACCTTCTTCATCTTCAATCAATTCCTTCCCGGCAATTCTGAAAGCCCGGCTTATTTCATGCTTATCGGTCTTTTCATAAATGATCTCTTTTTGTCCGTCAAGACAAATACTCCGGTAATATAAATTTCGTAGATTATGGTTTGTTTTAACATTTGCAAACCGAATATACCTGTTTTTTGGGTTTGTCGTGGTAAAAACCAAAAGATTAGTGTCCAGCATTTCCAGGGGGCGCAAATTATGAGAAGTGAATATGAGCTGCCCTTTGCCCTTCTGAGAAATTATTTGAAGCATCTCGCCAAGCAGATACTCAAAAACTCCTGCGTCCAATTCATCAATGACAAGGCAAGCCGATGGACTGTTGTACATTATTATTATTGTGCTCAGCATGGAAATTATTTTTCTTATGCCGTCTGACTCATATCTTAAAGGTATTTTAACTACGCCCCGAACAGATACCAGTTCTATTCTAATACCAGCATCGCCATTTTTTAAAAGCTGTTCACCATAGTCAAGCACACTGACATTGAGCTCAGGGATCAGTGTGACAAGCACTATATTCATCTGTTTCAATATTTTTTTCAGGATTGTATAGATTTTAACCGGCACAACGGTTGGCTTTAAAAGGGGGATTCCAAGCTCTCCAGATGTAATCTTGTCTAATTCCTTAAAACGGAATTTGGATGGAAGAAAGAGATTCATGCTAATCATTCCGGTATGATCGCTTCTGAATATAAAGAGATTGAACATCGCATAATGTCTCATTGCTGTCATGATCTTGGTAAATTCTTTGAATTTTTGACTCTTATAAAAAACTTCAAGGGACTCTTCCCGGAAGATGAAAGAGGTTATGTTTTCATCCGAAAGCTTTTTTGAAACATTCAGGTCCACTATGAGATCGTAAACCTCGGAACTAAGCCTGGAAAAGCTTTTCCTGGGGTAAAAGATGTCTTTTTTTGCATAACTGAAATCATAATCAATTATGCATGATTTACTGGTCCAACCCTTTTCTGTGAGCTTTTTATATGATAATTTTTCTTTTGAGACCCTGACAGAATCATCATCCTTCTTCATTATCTCAATATTATAAAAAATAAGATATTCAACATCTTTTTGCAGGTGAAAAACTATACCTATCTCTGAGGCATTGGCATCATGTTGAATATACTCTCTTGTATCAGCTGGAAGGCTGTTGCCTATCAAAGCGTGTTTTAAAATCCACATGGCATCTACAAGAGCAGTTTTCCCAGAGCCGTTTTGCCCATACAAACCAACAATATCAGCACTTTTGGGACTGCTGTTTTTATTCAAATAGCTTGGCAGGGCAATCTTGCCGTATTTGATATTCTTAAAATTGGACAGCTCGATTTCCTGAATTCTGATGAGATAGTCCTGCATGTTACGCCTCCGGTTGACAGTATATGCGAAAACAAGAGATCAAAGCAAGTTTTTTGATAAAAGATACATTTTATTTCGATTTAATAAAAAAATTGACGTTTTGATGTTTCTTTGTAAAATAAATTTATTGTGTATCCATTTGGGATACACAGTTCGGTCCTTTAGACCGAACCCAGTTTTGATCAAAATCTTGAAAGCCCTTTATTGACAAGGGAAACCGAAGATAATTTGACGGCAGGCATAGCAGCTCCCGTTCCAAATCAATATTATCTGTTTCTATTAATTTAACGCCTGACGCAATAAAATATTCCTTCATATATCTTCCTCCCGATTTTCAATTTCTGAACCTGCTTATCCAAACCATGCTGATAAGGCATATATACCCCATACTTTATCTTCTGATAAAGTAACTCCCGTAAAAACCATATCAATTATAGCCGGCTCATGAGATCTTAACCCTTTTAACTTTTTAATAATTGCTGGTGTTTCATCATAGCCCAGATAATCTTTTTCAAAAGTAATTTTTTGGGGGAAGTCATCTAATGGATTTAATAACAGAATTTGAACATAGTCAGGTTCAACAACCAAGGTGCCATTTAACCCTGAAAATTCAAAATCAATATTTTCTTCGTCAGCTCCTTCCGGAGGTTCTTCATTGACTTTTATTATTTCCAGAACCTTTTCTTTTATTTCATCCTGGTTTGATACTTTTATTTTATGCAGCATATTTATTCTCCATTTGAATGTTAATAATTGTTAATTTTAGCAGGGTGCTCTAAAAAAATCTATCCTGGACAGCTGTGAGTTGATTTAAATTATTCTGCCCAGAAAGAACAGTCTTCAGCCGAATATATAAATACACCTTCACCAAGCAGGACATCATAATTGTCCTTAGATCCCATAAATTGAGGTTTTCCGTTTTCGTCTTCACCCACATAGAGATATGTAATATAGTTTCCATCCTTGTATTTGTACACGCCCAAACCGTTTTTACCGATTCTCTTTAAAATAGACTCGGCTGTCATACCGGTTTTTTTACTTGCCGGGTATTTGCTGGAAAAAGGAATACATACAAGATTAAATCCTTTTAAGAGTTTGATGATTTTAGATTTTTTAAACTTTTTTCCTGTGAATTTAAATATAGTATCATCAGTTACTTTTACAAAAAGGCTAATGCCTGACAATACCTTGAAATCAGTTCCTATTCTTACATCATCCCCAAGCCTGATATAGCTTTTATAGCCACCGCCATTTGAATCATATATTGCTGCCATAATTGCTTTATCACCAATGGCATTTATAATATCAGATGCATAAATGACAATATCAGCCTTAACCATTAAAGAGATCATGTTAAATCCTTTTTTCAAGAGCATGGTTGATTCAACTTTTTTGGTATCTTCAATATCAATACCAAGACCATTATTCCAGAAAAGATCAAGAACTAACGGAGTATCAGCTGAATTAGCAGTTTCAATACCGGCAAGGTTTATATTATCTTTGTAAACCTGCCGCTCATCATTAAGGATAATCTCTACTCTTGCTTTGTATGTGTCAAGAGGGGCTTCTACAAGGCAGGTGTCAGAATATTCGGGATTATATACGCATTTGTTTATATCCATTAAAAATTCACCATTGCCGTCTAATGATGAGACGAACAGTTCTGACACAATAAAACCGTTTTCAGCGTATGACAAGGTAGAATCAACCGGCTTTGCTATATGAATCTTTACTGTTCCTCCAGTTGATGTGTTAACCTTTCCCTTTACAAAATTGCACTTACCGGATGCTGCCATATTTGAAGGGATATTTATGGTATATAAATTTCCGCAATTATCAAGATACTCTTTTTTATCACCTGATACTGTATCAATAA
>JAFGVO010000243.1 GCA_016937935.1 Deltaproteobacteria bacterium
TGATCCACGCCGTAATTTGTTACCGTATCATCAGTAATTCCAAGAATATCCTGGCCTGCGGCATTTCTGACTACAGCACCTTTGGGGTCAATGTTGAAAATTACTGTTTTTTTCCAGCCTATGGGGTAACCCACAGTGTCAACTTTAATTGACGGAACATTTATTCCCGGCATTGCGGGAGCTGGTTTTGCTTTTGTTTTTAGATCCGAAAGAATAATGGTCTGAACCTGGTCAGCAGAAATATTTGCTTTATTAGCAGTAGTTCCGGAACTTCCACAAGCTGTAAACAGTGAGGCCATAATGCCTATTTTAATAAAATTACTGAGTTGCTTCATGCCTTACCTTCCATTTTTATAACTTGTCAGTTTTTGAAACCATTATATTTGGCGCTACATTACTAACAAAAATCATGTAGGTCAAACTGGAATATCAGGCTCACAAAAAAAGCTTTTTTAAGATTAATTATGTTATTGGCGATCTGTTTGAAACTTACTCAAAAGACATTGTCGAGTTGTTTTTTCGATAAGTGCCGGGGGTCTCATTTGTCACTTTTTTAAATGATCGAATCAAATGGTGCTGGGAGTTGAATCCACAGGCCTGAGCAATCTGTTCAAGTGTCATTAATGTAGATGAGAGAAGTTTTTTTGCATGTTCAATTCTGACATTCCTAAGAAAATCCAGATAAGAAGTACCTGTTGCCTGTTTAAAAACTCTTGTAAAAACCGGTACTGAAAAACCGGCTTTTTTTGCCACGTCAGGAAGATGAAGGGGTTCAAAGTAGTTTTCTCTCAGATATTGAAGTGTCGCCTCAAGAAGCATGACGCTCGGTCCTCTCCATGCTTTGGTTGTAATAAAACTCAGTCGCTGAAGTGCTTCATTAAAGCTCTCAATCAGCTGCTCCATGCTTCTTGAATCTTCTACCTGTGTTGCAAGATCATCAATGAAGTTGTTTCTGGCCTCCTGCCTCATGGGATTGCGTCTTTGTACAGTTGCAAACATCTGAAACAGATTTGCAAGAAACTGCCCTCTGACAGTTTCAATTCTCTGGTTTGAATATTTTAAAACAAGGTGAACGTAACGGTCACTTGCAAGTTTTAATGTTGTACTGCTTTCACGGCTTAAAGCGTCCATAAGCTCGTCTGCAGCCTGCTGAAGCTGAGCGTATTTAAATTTATCAGCGCCAACATGTTCATCATAGAAAAGAATATTCTGTCCCATCTGAACACACATATGAAGTGCCAGCACCGCAGATTCATGGGACGAATGCAATGACTGACCCGAAGGAACAGAATGTCCGATGCCAACAATTGCATTTACATTGAATTTTTTACGGATAAATCTTCTGAATTTTTGTGCGGTATCTCTCAGTTCCAATCTGGATTGAGCACGTGAAGCTTCACTTTTAGCTTTAGTAGATGTGATAAGCGAAATTCCATAGTCCTGAAGAGGTGTCGCGGCAGTCTCAGGAAGATCTTTTGCAAAGTTAATACAGTCTCTTTGAATTTTAGCATTTCTAAGAAGTGTTTTAACCGGGTCGAGAACATCTTTTTGAGCATCAAGGGGCATAATTGTTATAGCCGTTGTGGGCAGGTGCTCTATTCCTATTCCAACTTTCATCCAGTCTGTAAGTTTCCCCTCAAACTGCCATGGAGGGGGCAGAAACTTATTGGAACTTATAATAGATGTAATCCAATCATTGATTGGCCAGTACCGTGTGTAATACTTTGTATTGATCTCATCAATGCGGTTTCTTATTTCAACATCTTCATATCCGTGAAAAATATATGTGGCATATAATTCAAAAAACTCTTTAAGTGCTTTTAGCATTGGAGCCGGAACAATGGGAAGATCCAGAATCATTTTAACATAGTCAACAAAATCTCTGTTTGCACTTGCAGCGTGCTGTCCGCTTAAAGCCTTCCAGGAGCTTGCAATGGTCTTCCAGTTTGGCTGTTCTAAAAGAAAGTGACCTGCATGAATAAATGCTCTTTTATTTGTTCCGTCATCTTCAAGGGGCTGAAAAAGATCATATGTTCCATAGATTTTAGGAACCACCACTTTATTGGTGGCATCCGCTTTTTTAAGGGCTTTAAAATAGTGCTGATCCCTGATATTACTTTTACCAAAATAGGCTTCAAAGTGCTGAGGGCGAAGCATAGTATTATTGGGTTGTCCCAGATCAATCCATTCAAGGGAAGCTTTACCCTCTTTAGTCCTGTCCCATATTATAAGGTAAACAGGCATTTCCGGTCGAAGTGCAATTACGTTGTGAACAGCATAACTGTTTTTTAGGCGTTTTTGCCATGCTGTAATGTCTGAAGATGGATTGTTTTGTGTCATTGCCTTAAATCCTGATTATTAAATGCTTAATTTTAAAGTATCTTTAATCTGCTATATTTAAATCTAATCTTTTTTATTGCCATTTTATATATTCAAAATTTTGAATAATATGTTGTTTTCTACCAATAAATATAAAAAATGTACATTTTTAATCATCTTGTTTCAATAAAAAACATTTTTGTACATTAATTTTTTTTCGTTTTGGCAGTCTTTTATATGGTGAGTTGTTAATATTCTTCAGCTTTTTGCGAGTATTTTGCGAGTATTTGATAACGGAGACTAAAAATAATGTTAAAAAAGTTAATGAAATTTACATTAAAATGATTTAAAATGTACATAGAGGTGCCTGCTAGGGTATTTGTAAACAATCGGATCTTCAGCTTCTAAATTAAAGATCCGTCAAAAAGGAGTAATAAAATATGAAAGACTTAATTGGATTATTTTTGCGTGTTGTACCGGTGGCTGTTTTGACAGCAGTGATGGTTTCATTTGGTGCATGCTCAAAAGACGGACGAACTGTCGGATCTATAGACGGCACAGATGGTACAGGTACTGATAATACTTTCGGTACTGATAATATTCCAAGTGGTTCTGATGATGGAACACTTATAGGGGATATTGATAATCCAAATGGCGATTCAGATGATTCTGTACCTTCGACTGCCAATGAGTGCAGCGGGGCTCAGGATGCAGGTGCTCTGACAGTTAAAGAGAATGCCACATGGAGAGATGGAGCAACTGCCGCATACTCAATGATATTTGATGATATGTGTGACTACGGTATAAGAGGACTTCCTGTTTATGGTATCGGCGAGCTTAATTCTCATGGTTTAAAAGGTACTCCCGGACCGTTTATTGAAGCATGTGATGAAAATGACCAATGGGGTGTTGTTGAAAAAGTTGTAAACGAAGGTCACGAAATTGCAAATCACTCATATACTCACGTTAACATTGAATCATCAGTATTTGCAAAAGAGATTACCGAAGCAAAATCAATTTTTGATGATCATCTTAAAGATACATGGATGGGCAGCATGAGTTTTTATGTTTATCCATTTGATTTCTTTCCTGCAGATTCTGTGAATGCAGTTATGGATGCCGGTCACATTGGAACCCGTGCGGGTAACAGAGATGATAACGACGGATTCAATAATCCTCCTATTAATGTTAATACTCCTACAAATGATGCCAATATTGAATTTGATGTATGGCCCCGCACATATTCAAAGTATGCCCGTTATGCAAGCCCGGGATTTTTATGGGTTCATGTATGGAATGCCATCGAACGTGACGGCTGGGCTGTTCGTGAATTTCACAGTGTCGTAGCTGATGATGCGGATATGAACTCAAACGGTTTTGGTCCTGTTCCAGTATCAGAATTTGATGCCCATCTTGACGACCTTGTTGATGCATGGCGTAAAAACAAGGTATGGACATCCACACCTTCAAGAATTATTCGCTACAGACACTCTCGTACAAGCTGTACAGCATCTATAAGCGGAAACACAATGAGTTACGATTGCGGTTCTCTCGCTGATGATCTTAAAGGTGAAGTATCTGTAATAATAACAACAGCCAATGATGTTCCCGGTCTTGATGCAAAACAGGGCGGAAAACCCGTATCAGTAAGAAAACTTTCTGCAAATACATTTGCTGTAACAGGTAATGTTAAAGACGGCGATGTTACAATCGAAGGTTGTGCTGATGCTGCTGTTGGTGTTGATGCCGGCGACATTAAAGCCAAACCCGAACCAGCAGCTTCTGTCTGTGATCTTCTCCAGGTCAAAGGCACAGGTGAGGACGGAGCAATGGACGACCTTGAGGGTCGTACCCCTGATCTTCTTTATGAACTTCCAAATCCCGAGCAGGCTGACGGTCGCGATGGCTCATGGTCAGGATATCCCGGAGAGACAACAATTGAGATGTCAACTACTGAAGGCAATCCCGGCAATTCACTGCATTTTGTAGCAGAGCCAAGCAGTTATGGTGATGGCGGTGAGTACGTTGGTGTTACACTTGCCTTTCTTGGAGGAAACGGTGCAGGTTCCTGTTATGACGGGTCAGTTTATACAGGTATCCAGTTTGATATTAAAGGGAAAGCAACAATAGATCCTTCAGTTGACTGGTGGCCTGCGAACAACACAACGGTTTCTATTGTAACAGCTGAGACACAGACTCAGGCACTTGGCGGCGATGCTCCCTGTCAGTTTGGTCACTATTCAGCCTTTGCACCAATAAGTGCTGACTGGACAACCGTTACTATCAAGTTTTCTGAATTTGTTGAGTCAAATTATACAGGTGCAGAGTGCAAGGATTTAGATCCTCCAATTCTTGATAAACCATCCAAACCACTTGCCCTAACCAAGCTTCAGGCAATTGACTGGGGATTTCCCGATCAGTCAAGCGGTATTGATATATATATTGATAACGTAAAAATGGTAAAATAAGCTTTTAAATCCTCTTTTTGCATCTCAATTAAAATACCAAACACATCTTGACTTGTTCTGGTGAACAATTTTAAACATATTTTTGATTAAAAATGTATATTTGCTATTGACCGTTAAATATCTGTTCGGTTACAATAAAAGTGGAACTGGAGACTTTATACTCTACACGGGTAATAATAAAAGGAGGCTTATATGATTAAGAGATTAACAATGCTGTTTTTATTGAGCATGACTGCCGCATCTTTCGGTTGTGGTGATTCAGGCTCAGGCAGACCGCCGGGAGTAGATGACACAGACAGTCTGAATGGAACAGACAGCTCTATAAACGGAACAGACAGTTCAATAAACGGAACAGACAGTTCAATAAACGGAACAGACAGTTCTGTAAACGGTACTGATTCAGATCCTGATCCGCAATGTTCATTTATTGAGTTCAGTCCATCTTGCGATAAAGATGATCCGGTTCCTGAAACTGCAAATGAGTGCAGTGCTGCACAGGACGCAGGTGCCCTTACAGTTAAAGAGATTGCCGTATGGAGAGACGGTGCTGAGGCCGCATACTCAATGATATTTGATGATATGTGTGACTACGGTATTCGCGGACTTCCAATTTATGGAATCGGCGAGCTTAATTCCCACAATTTAAAAGGTACCCCCGGACCATTTGTTGAAGCATGTGATGAGGGTGAAGGGGCTGACTGGGATGATGTTGAAAAAATTGTAAACGAAGGTCACGAAATTGCAAATCACTCCTATACACATGTAAACATTGAATCATCAGTATTTGCAAAAGAGATTACCGAAGCAAAATCAATTTTTGATACACATTTAACTGACACATGGATGGGTGAAATGAGCTTTTTTGTTTATCCATATGACTTTTTTCCTGCTGATTCTGTTACAGCTGTTATGAATGCGGGACATATTGGTTCCCGTGCAGGAAACAGGGATGATAATGATGGTGCGGAAAATCCGCCAATCAATCCAAATACTCCCACAAATGATGCCAACATTGAGTTTGATGTATGGCCTCGTACATATTCAAAGTATGCCCGTTATGCAAGTCCTGACTTTTTATGGGTACACGTATGGAATGCAATTGAGCAAAATGGATGGGCCGTTCGCGAATTTCACAGTGTTGTAGCTGATGATGCTGACATGACAACAAATGGTTTTGGTCCTGTTCCTGTAACAGAGTTTGATGAGCATCTTGATGATCTTGTTGACGCATGGAAGAAAAATAAGGTCTGGACCTCCACTCCATCACGTATCATTCGTTACAGACAGTCCCGCACAGCCTGTACAGCATCTATCAGTGGAAACACAATGAGTTATAGTTGCGGTTCCCTCGCTGATGATCTCAAAGGTGAAGTTTCAGTAATTATAACTACTGCAAATGATGTTCCCGGTCTTGATGCAAAGCAGGGCGGAGTTCCTGTATCTGTAAGAAAACTTTCTGCAAATACATTTTCAGTAACAGGTAATGTTAAAAACGGCGATGTAACAATCAGCGGTTGTGCTGATGCTGCAGTGGGAGTTGAAGCCGGCGATATTAAAGCAAAACCGACAGCTGCTAATTCAGTATGTGATCTTCTTCAGGTTAAAGGTACCGGAAGTGACGGTTCCATGGATGATCTTGAAGGGCATACTGTAGATCAGTTTCAGGCTCTTCCAAATCCGGGACAGGCTGACGGCCGCGATGGTTCATGGTCAGGATATCCAGGTGAAGCAACAATTGAGCTCTCAACAACCGAGGGCAACCCGGGTCAGTCTGCTCACCTGAAAGCCACACCAACATCATACGGCGGCCATACAGGTATAACTCTCGCATTCCTTGGGGGTAACGGTGCAGGCGGTTGTTATGACGGTTCAATGTATACCGGTATCGAGTTTGATATTAAAGGTACTGCGGTTGGTCATCCCTCATGGTGGACGTTTGGGGACAACGTTGCAGAGGTTGCATTAGTAACAGCTGAAACCCAGTCACAGTCCTTTGGTGGAGATGCTCCATGTGCTCTTGGACATTTTTATGCATATACTCCCGCATTTAACAGTACAGGCTGGACTCACGTAACATTCAAGTGGAGTGATTTTACAACTCCAACATATATCAGTGAAGATTGTACTGCCAAAGGTGTTACAGCATATCCTGCTGATGTTATTGATGCAATAGCCACAGGAGAGCTGCAGGCAATCGACTGGGGATTCTACAAAGAGTCAACAAATGTTGATGTCTATATTGATAACGTAAAACTCACTAAATAATTAAATTTCCAAATTCCTTTCTAAAAATAATTTCATAAATATGTTGATAGTTTTTAAAAAGTCTCTTCTTTGTAGATTTTTTTTGAAATTTTGATATAAACGGTTTCTTGAGAATGAGTAGCGGGATCTTCTTTTTTTAATTTTTAATCCTGTTATGTTTGCAATAGATGTTTTTTTTAAACAATATTTGAAAAAAACTGTAATTTACAAGGAGAATAAAATGGCAATAGACGTTGTTGCTCCCATGGTTGGAAAAGTTGTTAAAATATTGGTTGAAGTTGGTGCTGAGGTATCTGAGGACGATCCAATAATGATGATTGAGGCTATGAAGGTTGAGATGCCTGTTGGCGCCCCTGAAGATGGAACTGTTTCAGAAATTAAAGTTGCAGAAGGTGATACTGTTGAAGGTAATCAGGTTATTGCAATACTTGAAGAAGCCTGATTTTAAATTTCTGTTATGAGCTTTTAAGCCGTACAATTTGTGCGGCTTTTTTTATATTTGAACATATTCAGATGGTTGCCTTATGACACAAAGAACATTAATAAAACTCGCTTCCCCTGCCCATTTTAAAGAATCTGCTGATGCTGTTGCCGCTGTTATTAAAAGCGGCATGCTCATTGCCGGTAAAGAGGTTGAGAGTTTTGAAAAACGGCTTTGTGAAATTACAGATAGCCCTTATGCTGTAATGCTCAGTTCAGGCACTGGAGCGCTTCTTGCGGCAATGGCGTCAATGGGGATAGGTAAAGGAAGCCGGGTTCTTGTTTCAGGGTTTACATTTCCTGCACCTGCCATGGTTGCAGAATTTTTAGGAGCAGGAGTTGATATTATTGATGTGGATCCGGGTACTTTTAATGTTTCAGTAAAAGGTGTTGTTGAAGCAATTTCTCAAAAAGAAGCTGTTGATTTAATAATTATTGTAGACCAGTTTGGTGCCCCTGCACCACTTGATGAAATTGAGAAGATATGTTCTGAAAAAAAAATACCCCTTCTTGTTGATTCCGCCTGTTCTCTCGGCTCTTCAATCGGGAATAGAATGTGCGGAACATTTGGAGATGCATCCATATTCAGCTTTCACCCTCGAAAAATTATTACAACCGGGGAGGGCGGGGCAATGCTCACCTCTAATGCTGATCTATATAATAAGGTAAAAAAATTCAGAAGCTTCGGTTTTGAAAATGGACAGTTTAAATCCCGAGGAGTCAATCTGCGTCCTGGTGAGATGGGGGCAGCCATGGGCAATGTCCAGCTTGATCATTTTGGTGAAATTATTGAAAAACGAAAATATCTTTTTGAATTTTATAAAGAACTCCCTCTTCAGTTTCAGAAAATTATTGATGGAACAGTAACTAATTTTCAGACAGTTGCAGCCCTTGTACCCGGCATTGATTCAGTCCATAGAAGATCTGAATTTATAGAATTTATGGCAAATAATCAAATAGAGACATCCATTGCCGGTTATAGCCTGTCAAAGGTTGAATGGCTTAAAGACAGGTTTGGATATACTGAAAATGATGCTCCGACTAGCTGTAGACTTAATGATTTAGGTATAGCTCTTCCCATGCATTTTAATATGGAAAAAGATGATGCCATCTATACTGTTTCTGTTGTAAAAAAATGGCTTGATGGTAAAAATTGAATTATGAATGACGAAAATAGAGTTATTAAAGTTAGTAATTTACAAAAAACGTTTCATATAGGCTTTTTCAGAAAAAAAGTAGAAGCTGTTAAAGATGTAAGTTTCTCCGTTAAAAAGGGAGATATTTTTGGTGTTTTAGGCCCTAACGGTGCAGGAAAAACAACAACATTAAAAATAATGATGGGGCTTATTTTTGCTGACAAAGGGTCGGTTTTATTAAACGGAATAAGTGGTGATAGTCATAAATCCCGTGAAAAAATTGGTTATCTCCCTGAAAAAGCTTATTTCCACGAGTATCTGACTCCTATTGAACTTCTCAAGTTTTATGGAAAACTATATGGTCTAGGGAAAAAAGAAATTAACTCAAAACTTGATATCTTGATTGAAAAAGTAGGTCTTTCTGATGCTGCAAAGCGTCCTTTAAAAAAATTCTCAAAAGGTATGCTGCAGAGAGTGGGGCTTGCTCAGGCACTTATTGGAGATCCGGATATTCTCGTGCTGGATGAGCCAATGAGCGGATTAGATCCTGTGGGGCGCAAATTTGTGGCTGATCTTATTGTTGAATTAAACAATGAAGGTAAAACGATACTTTTTTCCTCTCATATTCTATCAGATATTGAAAGATTGTGTTCAAGGGTTGTAATATTTAATAAAGGGCTAAAAGTTGCCGATGGAGCACTTGATGAACTTCTTGAAACCCATGATGGCAGAGCTGAAACACTTGAATCACTCTTTATGAGAAAGGCATTTGAGGAAAATACTCAAAAATAGCAGATTGTTTATATTTGTTCTTCTTTAAATATTGACCAACTTTAAGCACTGTGCATATAGTCTGGCCGGATTTTTTATAAAAATGAGATACCATCAAGGAGCTTGTAAAAGTGGCACGTAAAAAAATAGGAAAAAAAGCTGAAGAGCATGTTGAACTTGATCCCAGCAAGGATGAGTTTATTGAAACCTCAATGTCTGTTATTGACTGGCTTGTAGAAAGGCGAAAAGTTGTCGGCCTTATACTGGGAGTTGGATTTTTAACCTGGATTATAATTCTTGCTGTGGGCTATTTTCAGGAAAATAAAAATGTTGAGTCATCAAAAATTTTAGCACAGGGGCTTGATTCGATGTTTGCTCCAATTGTTGAAAATGGTGAGACTCCTCCCGGTTTAAAAGAAGATGCTATTAAATTTGGTTCTATTGAAAGCAGAAAAAAAGAGACAATAAAACTTTTCGATCAGGGCATTGAAAAAATGTCAAGTGAATCAGCAAAAGCAGTAGGCATATATCTTAAAGCTGCAACTCTTGCTGCTGCCGGGGATTATGAAGCTGCTGTTCCTTTGTATAAACAGGCTTTAAATGTAAAAGATCTTTCATTTATGAGTGATACTATTGCAATGGAACTGGGAATGGCTTTTGAAAGTACCGGAAAAATGTCAGATGCAAAGTCTCAATATGATTCTGTTGCAAAATCAGCTCTTAAAAACAGCCGTATGGCTCTTTTTGCAAGATTCAGTTCTGCGAGAGTTTCGCTTTTAGCAAATGCTGCTGATAAAAATGCTGAAAAAGAACTTCAGAGTGTGGTTGATGATATAGTTGCAAAGGCAGATCCTGACAGAAACGACTATCTTCTTGTTCAGGCCAGAGCAAAATTATTAAGCATTAATAAAGATGCAAAAGTTCCGGAACTTCCATCCGGACTTGATCCTCAGATGTTAAGACAGCTACTTCAGGCACAACAGGGTGCAGGCGGTTCCCTTCAGTGATTAAGAAATGTTCAGTAAAGTTGTTGCTCCTTGTAATGATTTCGTTATTGGGACTCTCATGCAGTAAAAATTATTATCAAAATCAAACTGTTAAAAAAAATGTAATATCCAAAAAAGAAGTTGTAAGGCTTCGTTGGAAAAAGCAGCTCTATTCTAATATTTCAGATTTTAAAATTCCCGGTTTCTATGAAAAGTATGATCGCTTTGATCCCCTTGAAACATCCTCCGCAGCTTTTGATACAGATGAAAAAAGAATTTTTATTGGAGCAGCAGTTGGTGGTTTTTACTGTATTGATATAATAACCGGAGCTACAATATGGCGATATGATTTGGATGATCCGGCAGGTGCGACTCCTTATTACGACAGTGCCAGAAAAAGAGTATATTTTGGAGCTGATGATGGCTTTTTATATGCGCTTAATTCCCGTTCCGGAAGATTGATCTGGTCAACAGATACAGGGGCTGAGTTAAAAAGATCCATCCACATGGTTGATGATTCAATATATATTCAGAATGCAGATAATACTGTTATGGCAATAGATCCCGAACAGGGAGAGATTATCTGGAGATACAGAAGACCTCCAGTTGAAGGATTTTCTTCATCCGGCTATGCAGATTTAAGTTTTGCAGGAAACAAAATGTATGCAGGTTTTGCTGACGGCTTTTTGGTGGCCCTTGACGCAGGAACAGGAAGCGAAGCATGGACTGCAGATCTTGCTAAAGAGGCAATGGCAATTAAAAGGGGTGATGATGTGATGCTGGTTGATGTTGATGCCACTCCGGCGGTTTCACAAAACACAGTTATTGCAGCTTCTCTTGCCGGTGGAATTTATGCTTTTGACAAGGATTCAGGGACAGTTTTGTGGACAAGGCCACAATTAACAGGGGTCTCAGGTATGACAATTTTTGACAGTAATGTAATTGCTGTAAGAAGTGGAAAAGCCGGACTCATATCTCTTGATGTTAAAACAGGCAATACAATGGTTGAAGCTCATTTTGGTCTGGGTATTAAATCTGATCCTGTTGTTTATGATGATCTTCTTCTTGTTTCTGATACAGAAGGCGGACTTTACTTTGTTTCAGGAGGAACCGGTGAAATTTTAAATCGTCTTGATATGGACGGGGGATTTTTTGCAAGGCCTAGTGAGTTTGCCGGTTATTTGATTATAATGGGAAACTGGACAACTCTGTTTTCATTTGCCATAAATTAGATACAAAATTTCTCATTACTAAAGGGATTTATTATGTCTAAAATATTATCAATTGCATATAATACTTATAAAGAAGCAATAAGAGATAAGATTTTGTATGGATTTCTCTTTTTTGCCATATTTATAATACTTTTTAGCCTTGTTCTTGGAGAGCTTTCGGTAAATGAGCAATTACGCACAACTATTGATGTAGGAATGGCCGGAATTTCAATTTTTACTGTTCTTATTTCAATTTTTATCGGGATAAACCTTTTAAATCAGGAAATTCAGAAAAAAACAATTTATCCGGTTCTTTCAAAGCCTGTAAGCAGAGAGTCTTATCTTCTGGGTAAATTTCTTGGACTTGTTATGGTTGTTTTTGTGCAGCTGATACTGATGCTGATAGTCTTTGTGCCACTTGTAATTTATCAGGGTGGAAGCTTTACATTTGGGCTAGCCACAGCCCTTGTCTTAATATTTATGGAATCTATTGTTATTGTATCAATGGCATTGTTTTTCACCTCATTTTCAAGCCCGCTTCTGAGCGGATTATTCTGTTTCGGAATTTTTATCGCGGGAAGAAATGCCAACTTGATTGGGGAGCTGGCAAATCAGAAAAATATGGAGAGTCTGGCTCCAGTTTTTAAGACAGTATCAATAATATTGCCTAATTTTTATCTTTTTTATCCAAGTGGTAAAATTGTTGAAGGTGCTTTCGCAACAGTACATAGTCAATTTATCTCTACTGATTATCTGTTTAATGCAATTTTTTATTCATTAATGATGACTTGTGCATTTATTCTCTCCTCAATGTTGCTTCTAAGACGAAGGGATTTTATTTAGTGCCCTTAAGTGCAGCGTATTTTGGCAGAATTGCAGCAATTTTACTTTTCTGTGCAGGAAGCGGCATATTTATTCTTTCATCAAGATTAATGTTAGAATCAAAAGAGCAGTTTTATAAAGGAGAAGAATTTCTTAAATCTGGAAATATTGATTTGGCAATCAATGCCTTTGAGGATTCTGCAAGAGCCTATGTTCCCGGTAATATTTATTGCGTTAAATCACTGAAAAGACTCTCCATTATGGCAAAATCTTCAATAATTAGAGGTGATATCAATGAAGGTGTTTATATTTTTGAAGTAATTAGAAGATCAATATTATCCACAAGGAATATTGTACTTCCCAATAAAAAACAAATTGAAGAGGCAGAAACTTTTATAAAGGAATACTCTTCAGATTCAGGTCCGGATTCATTAATGGCAAAAGCAGAAAGGGTTGTACGTCCAGCTGATCCTTCATATATCATTGTTATTCTTTTATTTGCCGGCCTTTTATTATGGATGGCAGGAGTGGCCGGGTTTATATTATTAAAGGTGACAAAGTACCGCATAATTTCCGGAAGCGCGGGTTTTTTGGGTTTTGTTTTATGGATTTCAATGTCTTATGTTGTTTGAAAAAAAACAATCTAATGGTAAAAACAGGTGTAAATTTAAAATGAGAAATTCACCACAGGAATAAATCATGACAAGAGAATATATTGATATATATGATAATTATTTAAAGACTTTTGAAGAAAAATTTGGAAACACGGATGTTGGACAGCCAGTTCGTAATGATGGATATCTGGTTAAAAAGCTGGCTTATGATGATTTTATTAAAAAGTGGACAGAGTGTAAAAATCTTGAAACTTTTTTAAGAGAAACCATGAGTAATGGTTATACTCTTAATGATACTGTTGAGTATGAATATAAAGAGTTATGTGCTTCTGTGATGGAAAATGCAAAAGATTTTAAAACAGTTTAATTTGAAATTATTCATCATTTTTATCATTTTGAACTAATAATTTGGTAAAAGTTATCTTTTTAACATTCTTTACTTGACACTATTGACTCTTAAGCATATGAAATACCGCTCTGTTGCCATGCCGGGATATAATGGCAGGTAACAATAACGGATTTATAATTTTTTTGGAGCTAGAAAAATGCAAACATACAGTGCAAAACCAGGTCAAATTGATCAAAAATGGTTAATCGTTGACGTTGAAGGTAAAAATCTAGGCAGAATGGCATCTCAGATTGCCATGATACTTATGGGCAAAACTAAACCCACATATACTCCCCATGTTGATACAGGTGATTATATAGTAGTAGTTAATGCCGGTAAAATTGCTTTAACAGGTAATAAATTAAAAGATAAAAAGTATTATAAACATACAAAATGGATGGGAAGTCTTACAGCTACAACTGCTGGAGAAATGCTTGTTAAACATCCAACACATCTTATTGAATTTGCTGTTAAGGGAATGCTTCCTAAAAACAGACTTGGCACTCAGATGCTGGCCAAATTAAAAATACACGCTGGACCCTGCCCTGAACACGGTTATAGTGCTCAAAAAGCAGAGATCCTTGAATTGAAATAATTAAATAAGAGGTAATTTTCATGTCAGATAACGCAGATCGCTGGTACGCTACAGGAAGAAGAAAAAGAGCTGTGGCTCGTGTATGGATGACCCCCGGTAATGGTAAGGTTATTGTTAATCGTAAAGCGGAAGATATTTATTTTCCCCGTTCTATCTTAAGAATGATTATGCATCAGCCTCTTGAGCTTCTTGAAGCTAATGATAAATACGATTTTTTAATCAATGTGACTGGTGGCGGTACATCTGCTCAAGCGGATGCATGCCGTTTTGGCATATCAAGAGCTCTGTTAAAAGCAGATCTTGGAAGACGCCCAACGCTTAAAAAAGCCGGCATGTTAACAAGAGATGCCCGTGAAGTTGAGCGTAAGAAATATGGTAAAGCCGGCGCTCGCAAGTCTTACCAGTTTTCAAAACGTTAATATCTTTTATCGATTTTCATTTCCAGAATTTATTTCAATTTTCAAACAATACATTTTTGTTATTCAAAAACTATATTTCTACGTTTGTTAAAAGTGGAAGAATGTGTTTTGAGCTAATTGCGCTGTAGGCTATTTTGACAGGTATATCGATTTATGAGGGGATCGGTCCGAGCCGATTTTTAGCCTGAAGTTCCCGGAGCGATTTCCCTGAAAATGCAAAAAAAACGAGTATTTGGTTTCGATTTGCATGTAATTTTGTAGCCATGTAAA
>JAFGVO010000244.1 GCA_016937935.1 Deltaproteobacteria bacterium
GCTTTCACATCAAAGTCTCTATTGTTATCTCCTGTATGAATCACTTCGACTATTCCGCGAAAAACTTCGACCCTTGCATCATTATTATCAACGTGCACAGCAAAAAGAGTTCCTTTTACTCTAACCTCTCCATCAGGTGTTATTACAGAGACCTGTTTTTTATTGGGCCTTGCCGGATTGACAGAAAGTGCAACAGCTCCCTCATTTAATGATACTCTTACAACACCATCTTCTATTATGGTTCCCGGCTCTGAATCATCACAGGTGGTCATAAAGACACCTTCAGCCAGTTCTACCGGAGCAGAAGGGGTGCATTGAAAAGCTGGTTTGGAAGCATTTGAAATATCATTAATATTTAAAAGACTCCATACTCCGACAAGCATCACAGCAGCAATTGCAACCCCGATACCTGTCCACATAATTTTACGACTGTTTTCTTTTTGTCGATTGGATTCAAGTGTTTCCATTACTTTTAAAATTGCACCATCAAATTCATTTTCATCAACAGGATCATCTGCAAATTTAGAGAGTCCAAAAGTTAATATTGATAAATTCCTGCACTTTTCACAACTACTCAGGTGTTCATTATAAAGCTGCTCTTCTTCAGGAGAAAGAACATCTTCAGCCACTCTTTTTTCTAACAGCAGTTTTGTGCTCTCACATGAAAGTTGTTCACTGTTATGTAAAATATCTGTCATCTTAATTCCTCCAGCATGTTTTTCACAAGCTTAGGATCTTCGTCCAATATGGACTGAAACTCTATAAATGCGGTTTTAAGTCTGTCCTTAACTGTATTTGGAGAGACACCTGTCAAATCTGAAACCTCACTGACTGTGTATCCATACGCCAGATGAAGAAGCAGAGCAATACGCCTTTTATGGGGAATAACACTCATTTTTTGTAGAAATGTTTCAAACAGCTGTCTCCTGGACAAGGCTTTTTCCGGAGTATCTGCAGTCTGAATTACCACATCTTCAAATGGTGTAGTTACATGTTCAATTTTTCGAACTTTTTTAATATTTCTCATAGCTGTCCTGTAGGCAATTCGTCCGGCCCATGACTCGATACTTCCGATTCCTTTATAAGTTTTTAGACTTTTAACAACTTCAATTGCCGCCAGTTGTGCAATATCATCCACCTGACTCTTATTGCCGCTAACAAGCCTGGCAATTTTAACAATTCCGGGATAGATTCTGCGTAACAAAACATCCTCACTTTTTCTATCTTTGAGGGCGTTATGCACAAGTTGTAAATCAGTCAGTAAAATCGGATTATCTGTCATAACCTTCTGGCATTACTCTCTGGCATAACCCTCTCTATTTTCAATCCTGTAAAAGAGACAATCAACTCCCTTACAATATACCTGTGTAATTCCAGTATAGATAACGGGTGGATTTTTAATTTTTTTATTTCAATCATAAAATCTCTCCTTTTAATGCCATGATTACTGCTGTATCAGACCAATTGAATAGTGCTCATTGTCTGGATTATCAATACTTTTTACAAGTCCGCTAAAGAGATAGTTAATATTACATGGGTCTATTGTCATTGTTTCGTCGGGATTTGTGCGGAGAATCTCACCGTGACCGATACCATCACTTGCAAAGTCGGCGCCTGCAACATTATTTACTGATGCAAATGAATTGTCCACAGTATCTGCAAGGGCGGTCCATGTGCCGTCGAGACTCTTTGAGGTCCATGATCTGAAATAGCGCCCTTTCGTATCAATTGCTGAAACAAGCAGAAGATATTCATCAGTTCCATCTATTTTATAAACATTACATGCATCATACATGGTAAAAGGATCATCCCTCATAACAATTTCTGTTGTTCCTTCAAATCCACCCGGGAAAGCATCTTTAGTGGTTTTAGCCCTATACAGCACATCATTTAATGCGGAAAAAAACATATAGCAATTTGTATCATCACAGATGATCCAGTAGTCAATACCGTTTGATCCCTTATCTGTAATTAATGAGGGCATGGGCATAAACGTGGTCATTGGAGACCAGG
The DNA here is from genome assembly GCA_016937935.1 of Deltaproteobacteria bacterium. Taxonomy (GTDB): domain Bacteria; phylum Myxococcota_A; class Polyangia; order JAAYKL01; family JAAYKL01; genus JAFGVO01. Next base: position 2,014 of record JAFGVO010000244.1, read on the forward strand.
ATAAAACATCTGTCGGGTCACTGCTCGTGGAATAAGCCGGTTCCGATGTCTGATAAACAAGATACCATAGTTTTTGGGGAGCAAAGTAAAAAAGCTGGGGAGCGGCTTTATAACCTGTAAGATTATCATTAATATTAACAGCTGTTTTAACTGCCGAGTCTGCATCATTAAAGTCAGCAAAACCAACCTGAATCATACTGTAATCATTTGCAGCCGAAACAGTGGTTGCATAAACAAGCCAGTTGTTATTGTATAAAACAGCTGTGGGATCTTTAATTGAAACCAAATCTGATGGTGGTGAAAGTATCTCAGCCGAGGCGGTCCATGAAAATGTTGAAGGAACCCCGCTGCACAGGAGATCAGTATCAGTCACAGTATCAGAATCAGTTTCGGTTTCTGTTTCTGTACTTGGGGAGGTATCATCTTTTAAATCACTATCAGTACTTTGATCAGTATTAATATCTGTCAGATGTTCATCAGCAATAATTGTTACTCCCGTGCAACTAAATGAAATAATAGTAATAACAGCTAAAAATAGTATTTTATTAAATCGAATCATTAAAAAAATAATATTCCAATCCGCAATTAGTGGCAAGGTAAACATTGGCAGCAAAAGAAGCCTCACAGAAATAAACAAATTGAACGTATTTGTAAAAAATAATTATGTTTAATCATATTTGGCTCTTTAATTTTATTTTTTTTATAACTGTCATTTTAGATATTTAATTTTATTTTTTTGCTTTTCCACCCTTTTTTATAATCAGGACTCCACTTCACTATAAATATGAAGGGAGAACTGGTTGTCAATGTCAGGCAACAGATAATCCCGGGAGGTTTTTTATGAGATTTATTAGTTTCAGATTGATTATTGGTGTTTTTTTTATCGGGGTTGTTCAAGGATGCACAAGCGGAAGTTCTGATGCAGGGAATGATTTAAATAATAATACAGATTCTGCCAGTGATTCTGATTCGAATGTTATCATTACGTACGATAGTGATTCAAATATTATATCTGGTACTGACTCCGGCAGCATCATCACTTTGCAGCCTCTTCGTATCGAGGCCGAATGCGGATTTGGTGCTGACAAAGGGGATTGCGATGGCAAAGTGGACGGAACAAATTCCAATCTTCCGGGACAGGATGGTGCGGACAGTATTCCC
>JAFGVO010000245.1 GCA_016937935.1 Deltaproteobacteria bacterium
CAATACTGGTTATTCTGATTCCGAAATTTTCGTCGATTACAACAACTTCACCCTTTGCAATAAGCCTGTTATTAACCAAAAGTTCCACTGATTCACCAGCTAATTTATTAAGTTCTACAACTGATCCAGCTCCTATTTCAAGAATTTCTTTTACAGTCTTTGTGGTTCTGCCAAGCTCAACTGTAATCTGCAAAGGGACATCAAGAAGAATATCAAGATTACTGGCACCTGTACCGGGTGTTGCACTTCCCAACTGGTCAAATCTTGCTGCCTGCACATGATGATCATTTGGCATTTGGGGCATTTGCTGAAAACCGGCCATTCCAGGATATCCCATATTCATTCCAGACTGGCCGTATGGCTGTTGAGATGGAATTTGAGGGATAGGCTGCTGAGGATAAGGTTGTTGAGGATAAGGTTGTTGATACTGCTGAGCTCCGGGCATTTGGGACATTTGCTGAAAACCGGCCATTCCAGGATATCCCATATTAATTCCAGGCTGGCCGTATGGCTGTTGAGATGGAATTTGAGGTGTAGACTGCTGAGGATAAGGTTGTTGATACTGCTGAGTAGCTTCTTTAGGCATGGGCTGCTGAAACTGCTGATTCATATCGGCTTGTGAAAGCGCTGGCTGGTCAGAACGGGGTGCAGAGCCAGAAAAATTTGAATTTGAGGATGTATCAATTAAAGACTCGGACTGATCAAAAGAAATTGGCCCATCTGAAACAGGCGCCGAGTGAATTTCAGGCGAATTTTGACTAAAAGAGTCTAATTCAGGCATCTGAGCAGAAGGTAGATCAAAGGAAGATTCAGCAGCAGCATCAACGCCTTTAAGAATAAAAAGTATATCCTGAGCAAGAGCTTCGGGTATTATAAACTTCATTTCAACATTCCCAATTCCGGGAATATCAGCTTTTACAGGATAACAATAGGATTCCTCACCCACATCAATATCTATTCCATTATTATAAACAACTTCTGTTAAAATAGGAGAGTCGAAATCAACATTCGTGCCGAAAAGAAGATTCAGATTATTACAGGCATTACCCATTATCTGGTTAGCTGCCTCCATTATGGCGGATTCATACATTTCATCTAATTTTTTTGGCAGCTCAGACCCATCATTTCCAACCATAAGGTCACCAATAAACAAACCAAGCTGTTCTTCAAAAAGAATAAAAAATTTTCCCGTTATTCCTTCTTTAAAAGAAATATCAATTGCAAAATCAATTTTGCCCTGATTTTCAGATACAAATTGATCAAGAGTATTTTTTTTATGTTTGTCAGTAGTGAAGTTTACTTCTCTATTAAGAGCTGCATTGAGTACTATTTTACAGGATTCAAGGATAATATCATAAAACCTGTCCAATTCATTGGTTGCAGGATTCACCTGAGAAGTCATTTGCGCAGATGGAACTTCCTGCGCAGAAGATGAAGTTTCAGATGATTTCATGGGAGCGCCCTTTAAGAGGGCATCTATCTCATCCTGGCTTAACAGATTGTCCGTCATATTGCCTTTTCCTCATCAGGAGTTAATGATTTAATTATCTTAACTCCTCTCTTTTTTCCAACCATTCCGGGCCGGCCTAAAAATTTATATCTGTCCTGAACCTTAATTTTTATTGGTTCGCGGAGTTTTTCTTTAAGTTTAAGAACATCCCCAACTTCAAGATTCAGAATATCATTAACCGTTATATCAGCATGACCGAGCTCGGCCTTTACTTCAACATCGGCATCAACAAGCTTGGAAGTTATATCCTGTCTAGTCTTTTCTGAAGTTTCTTTCTTTGTTTTAGAATACCAAAATGAAGCCTGCAATTTACTGACAATAGGCTCAAGTACAAGATAGGGAACACAAATATTGATTATTCCCTCGCTTTCAGCAATCTTTGTTTCAAATGTAACCAATAAAACCATGTCATTCGGCGGAACAATCTGAGCAAACTGGGGATTACTTTCAATCATTTCAAGCTTGGGATTAAGTTCCACAACCTGAGCCCAAGCCTCTTTAAAATTTGCAAGAAGTCTTAATAGAACGCGCCGTATAACCGTTGTTTCTATATCGGTTAAAGGCCTTATTTTTTCAAGCGCCTTGCCGGGCCCCCCAAAAAGACGGTCAATTATTGTCAGCACAATACTAAGATTAATTTCAATTACAGCATTACCTTCAAGATTCCCCATTTCAAATACTGCAATTACAGTTGGATTTGCAATAGTTCTTATAAACTCTTCATAGGTTATTTCATCAATTGACACTACATCAATATTGACCATTGTCCGAAGCAAAGTAGTTAGATAAGTATTTGCATATCTTGCAAAACCCTCATGAATATTATTAAGCATTCTTATCTGGTCTTTTGAAAATTTATCAGGCCTCTTAAAATCATAGATTTTAATTTTACGGCTTCTGACAGTTTCTTTAACCTCCCGGGTTTGAAGTTCCCCCGCAGTAATCGCAGATAAAAGAGAATCTATTTCATTTTGTGAAAGTACTTCCGCCATTTGCGCTTTATCCTAATTTTTTGTTGTTAAAAAACTCTTAAAATAGACATTTACAACTTCCTGTTTTATATCATCCTTAAAATAAAATGTCTCAAGTGTAAAATCGTCCTTTAAGGCTTCATTAATTGCTCTGGCAAGCTGACTGTGAAGTCTTTTATTGC
>JAFGVO010000246.1 GCA_016937935.1 Deltaproteobacteria bacterium
AAATACTGGTAAACAGACAGGACATAGTCATGTGAAACAGCAGTTAGGTTTCACATGACCCGTTTCAAAGTGAATTGCTAATTATAAACTATTAACAACGTGTTTCTTACACATAAAAGAAAGAAGTTTTACATGCAAAGAGAAGTACATATTCATGTCCGGCCTTTAAATTAACACCATACTTATCTCTTGTTATTTTTTCGATTTCAGCAGCATGGCATGGGTTCCTGTGGGCAAACCTGCGTGGGCTCCGATAACTGGACACTTTACTTTAAAAAGAAAAATAATGTTTGCATCAACTTCACTAAGAGTTTCAAAGTTGCCCTGCCCTTTTGAAATAATCACATCGGCTTCATTAAAATGCTTCATAAAATTTTCGGAGCAGTCACTTAAAATAGTGCCCGGTGCATCTGATCCGTTATCAATAACATCAACAATTTTATCAAGCCCCGCCTCTTTTGCATCCGTCATAGTTGCATCATTGAGAATGGCGCTTCCCCTTACTGCAAGTGTAACCCGCTTTGGCCCCAACTGTTCAATCAGCAATCGATCAGCAACAATCTCTCCTGAATTATCTGCCAGATAAAGAATTTTTTCTGCACTGTGAAGAGTGCGGTGAAACTGACTCCAGTCTCCATGTGTCTCCACTTCACATGCCGTACGCAATGCATCATAAATCTCTTTTTCTGACAGGCTGGCTTTAGCTCCCAAATCAATAATATTGGCGGCAATAGCCAGTTTGGCAGCTTCAACCAAAGGATCCAATGCCTTTTTTATGTCAGATTTCAAATCGGGCAACAGCCTCATTAACTGAGCATTGAAACTTTTTTTCTCGTCAAAATAAAGATCATCGACCCCGGTTAATTCAACCACTAATCTGTTAATTTTCTGAGACACCCACGGAGGAGGCAAAGCCAAATCAAGATCCCCTGAAAGACGGAGTACCTCTCTGACTACCTGTTCATGAACCCGGGTGTCCGTTGTTGCTTTTCGTGCAGCATCAATGCTCTGTCTTAAAAAACAGGGTATACAATCAAGATAAATATTCATTTTCAAAAATCCTTAACGCGAAGATTCATTATTCTTATTTTAACAATTGCTCAATTTTATTTTCGGGTATTCTCCCAACAAATACTTCTCCATCAATAATAAAACCGGGGGTTCCTCTCAACTTATAAGCAACTGCAGCATCAATATCATTTTTAATTCGATTTTCCAAAGTTTCACTTTTCATACATTCCTTAAATTTAAAACTATTTAAACGGAGGCGAACAGCAATTTCTTCCAGATTAACATCTTCTGTTTTTATTGTATCCTGGATAGAAAAAATTGCATCATTCATTTCCCAGAATTTATCTTGTATCCCTGCGCACTCTGCTGCTTTTGCAAAGCTGCATGCCCGTAAATGAAAAGGCCTTTTCAATTGATAATTACATTTCATATCAAGTGGAAAATGCCGGTGTATCAGCTGAATACTCTGAGGATGCTTTGATGCCAGTAATCTTATTTCCTTATGTGCTCCACGACAATGGGGACATTCGTAATCCGAAAACTCGACAATTTTAATAACCGGTTTTTCTGCACCAATCCAATGATGACCTTCTGCATCTTCACCATGAGTGAGAGCCGGCAAATCCGACCACCCTGGCATTTTCCAGTATTGAGGTATGAAAATTTTCAAAACAGCAAACAGAAAAATACCTGCCAGTAATAAGCTGAACATCATTACCGGCCGCTGTGATAATCCGAGTATATCACTCATCAGAAGTTTTCCAAAAACTGAATTTGAACGTTTTACAGCGACAATACAAAGTACAAACAAAAGAAAATTAATAACATATGATGAAATACAAAACAGACAGACAGAGTCAATTTTTGTTACTGAAATATAAGCCAGGGCAACCGATACCATCAAAGAAAAAGTTGAAAGGATCATCAAGAACCCTATAGGCCAGGCAGTGTGAATACGCTTCCTGGAAAGCCCCCACAACGCCAATACAAACATTATAACATATCCACCTGTGCCCCAGACAGAAACGGGCAATCCGGCAAACACAGAGTATGGAGAAATGGCCACCGTCTCGCAGTTAACCCACTCACTCATGGCGCAAACAGAATGATAGTCCGGATCAGTATGAACAAGAATATGAATACGTGTTAATTCGGCGGACACACCAATACCAATCAGACATAAGGCCGCCAGCATACCCGTCAACCATTTTACTCCTCCCGGCGGTTCTGATATTTTATAATCCTTGGACTTGATTTGATCAGCTGCAGGTTTAATATGTTCAGTATTGCTTAAATTCATTTAACAGTCTCCTATTACAATTTTCAAAATAAAATTCATCATAAAATTTATCTGCAATAACTGTACCTGATTACCAGACAACTAAAAAAACACCGTTATAACCTGTCATTGAAAAAACATAGCATTTATTCTCCCATACCAGATCATGTAAAATGCAATACTATACTTGCATTATGCACGATCAGGATCGAGTATTAACAGAGCAGATTTTTCCTTGCCCGATACAGAGTATGGTCGCGACACTTGACATTTTTTAAGCAGTGCTAAACAATGTGGAATAAACTCCTAAACAGCATAAGGTAATAACAAAAACAGACTTGCTAAAATCTTGCTTTTAATATTAAAAAACAAATCTTGAACAAATCTTGAACAAATCTTGAAAAGAGGAAATATGATTTCAATACCATCAGAAAACTTATCCGCCAACAACATTCCCCCGGCATCCCATTGCAACTGCATTGTATGTGGCAGCAAAAACCCCGCAAGCCTTGGAATCTCATTTGAACTTCAACCCGATTCCAGCATACTAGCCCAGTTTCGCGGTAATGCACTGCTGCAAGGATACAAAGGTATTTTACACGGAGGAATCATTGCCAGCATCCTTGATGCGGCCATGACTCACTGCCTTTTCAAAAACGGAATCGAAGCTGTAACCGCAGACTTGAACGTTCGCTTTAAACATTCCATTCCATACGATGCGCTCATTGATGTAACTGCAAAAATCATATCTGACCAGAAGATTATCTATCGACTGGATTCCAATATTCACATGGATGGAAAACTAATGGCAAAAGCAAATGCACGATTCATGCTGCCCCAGCCAAATCGTATCTAAATAGACAAAAGTTTTCACAATGGCCAAAATGTGAAGACAAAACTCCATTTGTAACAGGTATTGCTATTTTCATTTTTTTCCTCCCATAGATAATAAATTTGTTGATTCATCTAAATTCAACTCAGGTTCGAGCAACGTAAGGATAATGCGACCAAAGGCTTTGGCTGCTTCCGAATTAGGATTTGCACTTACCATTGGTGTTCCACTGTCCCCTGAAATAACAACAGCCGGATCTATTGGAATAGAACCCAAAAAAGGAACCCCCATTTCATCAGCCATTATTTTACCGCCGTCCAGACCAAAAATACCTGTATTCTCACCGCATTTAGGACAAGTAAAACCACTCATGTTCTCCACAACACCAAGAACAGGCAAATTTATCTGACGACAAAAGACAACACATCTGCGAACATCCTGTACGGATATTTCCTGGGGGGTAGTTACAATCACAGCCCCATCGGCATCATCAATAAGTTGAGCTACTGCAAGGGGTTCATCTCCTGTGCCCGGTGGAGCATCCACAATAAGATAGTCAAGTTCATCCCATTGTACATCTTTTAAAAATTGCTTTATAATGCCGTACTTCCGTGGTCCTCGCCAGATAACCGCATCATTTTTTTCTTTAAGCAAAAAAGCAATCGACATAACACTGATCATTCCAATCCCAAAGTTCACTTTTACCGGATACAACGTATTCTCGTTACCTGCCAGGGTCGCTCCACTAATGTTTAACAATTTAGGAATGCTGGGACCATGAATATCAACATCGAGAAGACCAACATTTTTTCCAGCCAATGCCAGTGCTGCTGCCAAATTTACAGCAACAGTACTTTTTCCTACACCTCCTTTTCCAGAAAGCACCAATATTTTATGTTTAATTTTGCACATACGGGAATAAAGTGCCTGACGATCAACAAAGTCTTCATCACGCTCTCCATGCTGTTTTTTTATTGCTGAACAGTCTGATGTGCTGCAGCTATTACACGTTTTTTCAGTTTTCATTTATCTTTCCTTTTTGTAATTGAATCATTTATTTTGCTCCAAAGTAATTTGATATCCATTGCGGCCATTCCATCACTATTTTCTACAACAGATTTTTTATTAACTTGAGCCAGTGTAACTGATTCGTCATATCTAATACGACCCCAAACAGGAACTTTAAGCTCCAGGGATTCTTTTTCAATTTGGTCTGAAACATCTAAATTAATATCAAACTTATTAATACAGAGAACGGTTTTAAGATCGAATTGTTGACAAAGTGCGGCAACCCGTTTGAAATCATGCAGGCCGGACAGCGTTGGTTCAGTAACTATAAGAACCATATCAGCTCCGGCAATCGAAGCAATAACGGGACATCCGATACCGGGTGTTCCATCACAAATCAGTAATGTTCTTTGATTTTCTTTTGCAAGGATATTTCCCTGCTGACGAACAAGAGAAACCAGCTTCCCGCTATTTTCCTCTGCAATACCAAGACACGCATGTGTCATTGGCCCATGATTTGTATTAGAAATAAACCACTCGCCATTTATTGTTTGTATCATCTCAACTGCTTTTTCAGGACAAACATCCTCACAAACGCCACATCCTTCACATGAAATAGGATCAATTTGATAAGTTGAATTTTTATCATCAATATTTTGAAAATGAATCGCATCAAAACGACAGCGAATAGCGCAAGTTCCACATCCAGTACAAGATGAAGAATCTATTACTGCTGTTTTACCCCCTGAAAACGGCCACCTTTTTTTTACTGATGGAGCCAGAACAAGATGAAGATCCGCGGCATCAACATCACAATCCGCAACCGCAGCCTCTTTTGCAAGTGCAAATAACGAAGCAACGATACTTGTCTTTCCTGTACCACCTTTACCACTGATAACTACCAATTCAAAAAGTTCATTTTCCTGAGCTGATAATGATGCTTTTGCAGGTATGGGTACAAATTCCCATGTGGCAACATCAAACTGTTTATGTACTTTACCTCTACTCTTTGTATAACTATTGGCAAGATCGCAAAGATTGCTAAACAAATCTTCAAAAAGTGTATTGAGTTGAGGCTGTGCCTTAACGGCCAAAATACCACGTGAGTAAGCATAGGCAATTTCCCGATCGTTTTGAATATTAATAAGCACAGGAATAGATTCTCTAACGCAATAATCATAGACTTCATTGTTACCTATTCCGGCACGATTAATAGCGACTCCAAAAGGAATATCAAGTTTGCGCACCATCTCTACTGCCAGTTGCAGATCATTAAGCCCAAAAGGAGTGGGTTCCGTGACAAGTAAAACAACATCTGCCGATTTGATAGATTCGACAACAGGGCAGGATGTTCCAGGAGGAGCATCAAGAATCTGGAAATGATCATCAGGTGCAAAATCCAACACAGAGCGAATAACCGGAGGAGCCATTGCCTCTCCAATATTGAGTATGCCATGTAAAAAAACAACTTTTTCTGACCTGCCTTGTTCTACAATACCGACAACTCTTGGAGTTTCCTGGATCGCATTTTCGGGACATGCAAGAATACACCCGCCACATCCGTGACAAAGTTTTGGAAAAGTAATAACTTTTTCCGGAAGAGCCAATATGCCCGAATAGCGACAGGCATTACCGCATGCTCCGCAATACGTACAAAGCGAATCTTCAACTTTTGGAACTAAAATTGAAACTTCCCGGCTTTTTTCAACCGTTGGATTTAAAAAAATATGTCCATTGGGCTCCTCGACATCACAATCAATGTAAGCTACTCGTTCGCCTTTTTCGGATATTACAACCGCCAGATTAGTGGCAATAGTTGTCTTACCTGTACCCCCTTTACCACTGGCAACAACAATCTTTATTGGTCTCTTCATAAAAGCACCTTTTTAGTTAATGAAATAGCATTGCTTGAACATCCATTAATGCATGCGCCACAGGCAGTGCATCTGCCCGCATCGATTATGATAACATCTTTCATAGTAATCGCCTCAACGGGACACATGTCGATACATAATTCACAACAACAACATTTTTCTTTATCCACCTCAGCCGTATACTGCAATCTATTGCCCATACCTTGACTGTTTTCAAAACTTTGTAGCGGGTCTGTACCCATTTGGGATCCCATATATCTTTGACCTTGACCACACCCTCCTCCCCTTCCCTGCCCCTTCCCCTGCCCTTTTCCCTGTCCCTGTCCCTGTCCCTGAGAACGTCCACTACCTCTTCCGCATCTTTTACCCAATCCATTTCCACGTCCATTAGTCATTAATTTCACTCTCTTTCTTAAAAAAATAACCAAGACCAACATGTTTAATTTAAACTAATTATTCATGCCCGAATGACTTGCAACATTAGGAATTTGGGTTGCACTTAATTTTCCTGATTTAAACTGTTCAACTACTTCTAAAATTGATCCGTTCAAACCAACAATTACATCGATTCCTGCAATAGTAAGGGTTTGATGTGCATTAGGCCCGCAATTACCGGTCAAAACAACTTTTACACCCTTTTCTGCCATAACTTTTGCAGATTGAATTCCTGCCCCTCCCCCTAATGACATATTGGCATTATCCATAGCTTCAAAACTCATATCATCAGTGTCAACAATGACAAAATACGAACAACGTCCAAATCGAGGATCCAGCTGTGCATCCAAAGCTGGCTGTATTGCAGTTACTGCTACTTTCATTATATACTCCTTCAAATAAAACTGCCGGGATGAATGTTTACTCACAACCATCCCAGCATTTTAAGCTCCAATAGAACTGTTTTGGTTACAAAGAATTTATGTTTTCTTTAATTATCAGCAGACTCCACTTCGCTTATCCGCTTTCTTATATTTGTTAAGGACTCTTCAACATACCTGGCCTGCTCTTTAAGTACATTCAACTCCTGCTCTTTTGTCATGTTTTGCCCGGCCTCATTTGATGAAAATGAATCAGATTGCTGAAAACCCCACCCCTGATTTGCTCCGCTAAAGGTTCTATTTCTCCAGCCAAAACCATTCCCGTTGCTAAATCCATTACCACAGCCAAATCCTCTTCGATGAACCGAGTTCATAAATCCCGGAACTTGAAATCCTCTGCAAAAACCTGCACCTCTTCCAGTCATTGGACCCATTCCCTGTGGGCCGGTTTTATCTCCTCGTGGCATAATTAACCTCCTTGAAAATGTGGTTTCCCACTTTTATTGATCAAACCATTTTTTTATTATTGCGTTGACAACTCCTGTGACGACGTCTTTGTCCTGTACACCCCGGCATTAAAAATTCCTGCTGAGTAAAATTACCTCCCAAAAATGCTACAATAACTTCTTCTACTCCACCGCAGGTATTGGGGATCAATGTGACCCCTGCCGAAATGAACATAATTTCAATTGACCTCGAAATTGCACCGCAAATAAGAAAGTTTGCACCCAATCCAATAATTCGTTTCGCTTTATAAATCGGGTCACTGTTTTCAATGATTACCTGACTGCGACTCATCTGTTTTTGTTGATTTATACAAATCAACTCAAAACTTCTTGCAGCATCAAATACCGAAGAGACTCTTTTATTAAATGTGGGTATCACAACTTTCATGAGCTTGTTCGTTGCAAACCCTGTACCAGAAACAGAATTAAATAATTTACTAACAATAACAAACAGATAACACTACTTCATAATATGAATTTATTACCATGATCGTGCAAAACAGTAATTAGACCTTGCAATTTGCACATTTAGAAAATAGGTTTACCGGGAGAGAATAAACAAATGAAAAATAAAAATAATGAATTAAATTTAGATTACCACCGGGATCCCATTTTGGATTCAATTAACGAAGGTGTATTTACCGTTGATTTGGATTGGCGTATCACATCGTTTAACAAAGCTGCAGAAAAAATCACCGGCATAAGTCGCAAGGACGCAATCGGTCATAGATGCAACGAAGTTTTTAAAGCAAATATTTGCGAAAATGCCTGTGCCGTAAAAGCAGCAATAGACACTGGAAAACCGGCTCCCCACAAAACGGTTTATGTTATTGACTCCAAGGGAACACGAATCCCAATTAAAATATCCGCAGCGGTTTTGCGCGATAATCATAATAAAGTAATTGGAGGGGTTGAAACATTTCAGGATCTTCGACAAGTGGAAGAACTTAGAAAGAAACTGCTGGCCAAACACACTGTTTCCGATATCGTTGGCAAAAGTGCAATTATGACTCGACTATTTACACTTTTACCTCAAATAGCCGATAGTCATGGCACTGTACTTATTCAGGGTCCAACCGGAACAGGTAAAGAATTATTTGCCCACGCCATACATCATTTATCTTCAAGACGTAAAAAACGTTTTGTTGCGGTAAACTGCGGTGCACTTCCAGACACACTTCTTGAATCGGAACTTTTTGGATACAGTCCAGGTGCTTTTACTGGTGCAAATCGTAAAAAACCTGGCCGATTTGCCCTGGCAGAAGGGGGCACATTATTTTTGGATGAAATTGGGGATATTTCTCCAGCAATGCAAACTTGTTTACTGAGAGTGCTTCAGGAAAAAACATATGAACCACTTGGTTCGGTTAATTCAGTTCGAACTAATGTGAGAATAATTGCTTCATCCAATAAAGAACTGAAAAAACTGGTTCAGGAAGGGAAATTCAGAGAAGACCTTTATTATAGAATTCATGTTCTTCGAATAGATATTCCACCTCTTTTAGAACGAAAAGACGACATTCCTTTATTGGTTAATCATTTTATTTCTGCCAACAACCGAACCTACGACCGTGAAGTTGCAGGACTTTCACCCGAAGCGTTTATGTTAATTATGAATCACGATTTTCCAGGAAACATCAGAGAACTCCAAAATGTTCTGGAACACTCATTTGCACTATGTCACAGCGGATTGATTCAACCTCATCATTTACCACAGTATCTTCAGCCAAATCAGATTGATAATTTTGAAGAAAATAATGGTAACATGAAAATAAAATCAGTTGAGAAAACATTAATTGTAAATGCCCTCCGCAAACATAATGGCAACAGGGAACTTGCAGCCCTGGAACTGGGCATTAACCCAAGCACCTTATATCGAAAATTAAAACAATATAATCTTCCCATTCCAAAAAAAGACGGCCGCGGAAATCGAAATTAAAATTTTATACCACGTATGGGGATTAGTGTTTTATCTGATACTGGGCTCTGAAGTTTTTTGGAGTCATGCCTTTTAGTTCTTTAAATTTGCGATTAAAAAAAGAGAGATTTCTAAAACCGGCTTTGTAACTTATCTCCAGGATATTATATCTGTCGTCTTGAAGCAGCTCACAGGCTTTGGATATTTTTATAACATTTAAATAATCAATAAAACTGCGACCGGTGACTCGTTTGAAAAATCGCTGAAAGGTGCTGGGACTCATTGCGCACTCTTTTGCCAGATCATTTAGCTGAATCTGGCTCTCCCAGTTTTTATGAATATATGAAAGAACCCTGTTAAATGACTGTTCTGACTCCTGGTTTATTGAAGGCTGTACATACTGATTGGCCTGGACATATTTTGTTGAAGCCAGTTCTTTTAACAGTTTAAGCATATTTATTATTCGCTCAATACCAACCGAGTCATGAATAGAAAGACAATTTTCAATTAATTTATCAGTAATATTAAACTTTAAAGATGTTGTCTGTTTAAAAATTTTTCCAAGTTTTGCCGCATCCGGAATTTCAATAATTGGCTTGCCTAAAAAATCGTGTTTAAACTGTATTACAACAGCCTCTTTTCTCTTTTCTCTGTCGTCTGTCTGCCACGAATGAGGAATCTCAGGAGGAATAAAAATCAGCTCCGGCCCATTAAAAACCTCCACTGTATCACCGGTATATCTAAGACCTGTTCCTTCAAGTATGAGACTGATTTCGTACTCCTGATGGTAATGCCAGTTAAAATCAAAAGTGCTGACAACCGGGTGAAGAGTACGAATTCCGCTCTGCTCATAAACTATGTTTTCTTTTACGGCTTTCATAAATCATATAGTACACATATCTCATTAAAACTTCAAATTTTTCATTCAATTGACCAAATAGTACTATTTTTTGATTTAAACAGCGGAGATTGTTTTCACTCCCAGGGATAAATTATAAGAGCAACCAAACGGTTCAACCTAATACTGGTCGAACTGTTAAACAATAAAGGAGAATTACAATGAAGCAGGAGATTAAATTTTCAGTACTATTTTTATTTGTTTTTTTTATTACAACATTTTCTGCATGCTCAAACAGTGACAATGGAAATTTGTATGACACTGACAACGTATTTGATACTTCCATTGACGGAACGGATTCAAATCAATCAAATGACTCAGATACAAACTACGATATCTCAACAGACAACAATCCTTCTCCCGTAGAGATGATTGATATTGCCCCTGATGATGAATCTATTATGTATGAGGGACGTGTTGATTTGAGCAGTGAGGGAAAAGCTGTTTTTGCATATCCCGGCATTTCCATTAAACTCAATTTTACAGGTCAGGATATTTCTGCAAAATTTACTGACAATGGTTCAACTCAGTATCCAAATTATCTTTATGTAATTATTGATGGAGGAACTCCTGAAAAAATTCAGCTCTCTCCTGCTCAGGAAGATTATTCACTTGCAACAGGACTTGATGATACAACCCATACTATTGAAATAGCAAAACTTGGAGAATCCAGTTCGGGAAGGGGCAAAATTGAATTTCTCGGTTTTCATATTGAGGGCTATGCATCAAAACTTGCGCCGGCACCATTAACAAAAACAATTGAATTTGCAGGTGATTCAATTACATGCGGTTATGGTAATGAAGAGAGCATAAGCTATGCAGACATCTCCGCCCCTGGTGCAAGTTATCCCTACACAACAGAATACTCAAATGCATATCTGGCCTACGGCGCTGTAACTGCAAGAGCACTCAATGCAAATTACCGCGCAGTTGCCTACTCGGGCAAAGGTATTACAAGAAATTCAGGTGGCAGTGCCGGTGCTACAATTCCTGAGCTCTACCTTCGCACTTTTCCTGATGAGGCAGACTCGATTCTTTATGATGTTGAATCAAACAAACCTGATGTTCTAGTAATAAACCTGGGCACAAACGACTTTTCAGCAGGACTCGACGCAACACCAGGAGGCACATATGACCAGATGCGTGAAGATTACAGAAATGACTATGTTACATTTTTAGAAACCCTCAGAGGATATTACCCTGATACCCCGTTCATACTGGCAATAGGCCCAATGATTTCGGATTACTACCCCGCAGGATGGAACGCATGGACATCTATCCAGGCAGACATAGCAGCAGTTATTTCAACAGTTTCTGAAGGCGGAGACTCAAATGTTTACTCAGTAATTTTCGATCCCCAAACCGAACCATACGGCTCTGACTGGCACCCCACAGCAGCCACCCACAAGACAATGTCCGACAAAATAGTAAAATTCATCAACGACAACAACCTGCTGCAGTAAAAAAACATGAAACGTATTTTTGCAAAATTAAATAATTTTATTCACACGCTGAGTTTAATTTTTGTGCGGGTGTTTTTGTGCACAGCTGTTTTGCCCGGGCTACGCATTGGTCGGTGACAGTGAAGGTATATCCATTGTCTGGAGAGTAGTACTGATTATTTGCTGAAGAATCACTTTTGCATAAGCTGACAAGCATCCTGTCACCAATTGAATGAGTGGAAGAATCTGCATCTGCCATTTCAAAATAGATCAATTCTTTTTCAGGGTTTCCCTTAAGAGTATCAAGAAGCTCAACTGTATATTTGTGATTAACATAACCCGTTTTTGAAGGAGGGCCTCCGTTTTCTCCAACAACTTCTACTTTTACTATTTTAACAACTGCACTAATATCTGTTGTGTAACAATTATCCGCAACCAGATCAGCCGGTGCGGGTACTGCATCACAAAACAGCTCTTCTGATTCTTCAGGTGTCTCACTATTAAAATCTTTATTAGAATCTTTTGGCAAACCTTCTGGCGAAACAGTTGTATTTTTAGAAACAGAGTTCTTACTGTGTTCACTATCAGCCTGAGCAACATCAGAATTATCAGGGACAGTAGATTGTCCAGCAGATTTACATCCGTCCAAACTAAACATCAGCAACACTGCCATAAATTTAAATTTACACATACATTATCCTTACCCCGATATATTTCAGTTTAAGAGTCTATACTACCAAGGAACAAGTCATTAATTTTATTAAAATGTTTTGTTTTTCGGGTAAGAAAAATTGCACGTTCACTTATGCATATTCCAGCAATTAACGAATCTGCCATCCCGATTGTTATACCTTTTTTTTGAAGATCATATCTAACTTTTGACGCAATTTGAGCTGCATTCTGATCAAGAGGTATAATTTTAAGCGCTCCGAGTAAAATATCAATCGCTCTTTCCCGTCGCAACGAACCAATTGCACCATTCCACAATTCAAAGGCAGTCACAACTGTTGTGCATAACCCCTGTTTTAACTCAAGTTCTATACGATCAGCAGCCCTTCCATCTCCTTTTAAAAAATCAATAAGTACATCTGTATCTGCAATTATCATCTCCAGCTCGTCCTTAGTTCTCCTGCAGTTTTTACAAAAGCATCAGCATCTTCATCAGAAAGAACTCCTTTTTGCAAAAGAGCATTTTCAACTTTATCATTACTGTTAAATTGAGAGTTTAAATATTGCTCTAAAGCTTCTCTCACCAATCCGGAAAAACCTTTTTGATTTCGTTTAGCGGCCAGAGTAACCAGCTGATTTCGTTGCTCATTTGTTATTTCTATTGTAGTTCTCATATTAACATTATAATATGCATGTGCATGCATGTCAAAAATGATTTTACTTTTTCATCACTTTTGACAGGTGAAAATAAGAGGAAAACTATCTTTTTGAAGTGGCGGCAAGCTGATTATAATTACGTTGATTCTGATGTTAACAAATTGATTCATTTTAAAAAGATTAGTCTTAAAATTGATAGTGATGCAGTTTCTGATTTTCCTATGGATGAACAGCCGCACCCTCCTGTATCTGAACTGCTTTTACTGTCATCAGAGGTATTATTAGATAAATCATCAGAGATAACATCAGATGTATCTGTGTCTTCTACGGCAAGGTCAGTATCTGTTACAGGCTTTACGCTCTCCTCATGCCACTCATAGGCTCCAACGTCAAAGCCCGCACCAGCAGGTCTTGGGATTTTATCGTGATCAATCGATGGCGCATACTCGTCAACGGCACTGTCAACCGCAGACGATTCAGGAAGAAGATGAAAATCAAGAGCAGCGTAATCGATAAAAAAATTATCCGGATCGTCGATTATAATATTTCCCTCTTTTGTAACCAAATCAGAACCGCTTACAGCAGTAGTTAAATTGTTTGCGATGACACAATTTTCAGGAGGAGTGCCGTCTTTGTGATCGGTGATCATAATCCATGGAGGCCCGGGATCCTCATTGTCGGGGTCAAGCACCGTGTTATTTACAATAGTGCAATTACGGGCTCCATATAAAGATATCCCATGCCAGTGGTTTGTATAAATAACATTGTTTTCAATAGTCCAGTCTTCAAAGGTTCCGTCAAAACAGCCAATACCCTGGAGAGGACCCCTAAAGGGCTGATTTGCATCTTCATAATTAATAATTGTGTTTCCACGCAGCACAATACCTTTTACAACACCTGTACCCACACCATCATCGCCAACTGACCAGGACTGGAATCCGTCATCGTGATTATCGTTGACATCGTAACAGTTTTTTACAGTATTATATGCAAAGACACTGTAATCTCCCAGCCCTCTCATTCCGTCCCCTGCAAAATTCTCAACAGTATTGCCCATAATAAGAGAATTGGTCGCCCCAACCGAAATACCAAAATTAACATTACGCAGATAGTTGTTTGTAATTGTTATATTATCACCGTCCGCATTAATACCGTTGGCCGGAAGATCATTCCAGTCGTCAATAGTCCATTTGCTCACATCATCAACAGACTGAAGATTACAATTATCGATAGTAATATCATGCACGGGCCCGTTCCAGTCGTGGGAGTCAATATCTATCATTGTTGCGGGATCATAGGATTCTCCATATTCGGGACTGATGGTTAGTCCTCTAAAAATCCAGTTGGAGCTTGAACGAATCAGGAGATTTGTAAATCGGGCTTCTTCTCCATCCACCGCCTCTACTGTAATATCTGATTTGTTATAATACCCGGTCAGATTGAGCGCACCGTAATCACCTTCGTGAAGCCGGATGGTATCTTTTGCCTTTACAGGAGCACCTTCATTGATAACAACAAGTGATACTCCATCATCAGGAGGAAGAGAGTCCCATCCGTAAGATTCAATTAAGCCGCTATCAATAACCTCCTGAAGAGATTTCCAGGGATTATCTGCACTGCCGTCTCCTCCTGCAGTACCATTTATGGGATCCACATAAAAATCTGCACATATTGCATAATTTGAAATTGCGGTTATTCCAGCTATGGCCATGTAACAAAGAACTTTTAAATTAAATTTGTTAGAAGAAATATTATTCATTATAAACCTCCATGGAGTTTTATCAATTGTAAATCACCGCAGAAATATTTGCAATTACTACTGAGGGGGTTTGGGAGTATCTACCTGAGCCTGTGAATCATGTCCTTTACCAAATAATGGATGGGGGGTTTTTGAAAGAAAATCGTGAAACAGAAAGGATATAGCAAACATATATGCGATAAATCCAATCACAACCATAATCTGAGGCAGTGATGTTTTTTGAATATCCTGACGGTCTTTAAGTTCGCATACCTCTCCCGGGCAATGCTGAGCTTTCTCTTTATAAAAAAGATTGTAAAACATACAGCCGAAACAGATTCCAAAAGCTGATTCAAAGAATAAAAAGATAAGACAGATCAAACAGATTATTCCAGTAATTGGACTGTATGCATTAACCACAAGCATTAGAGAGACAATAATTAAAGCAAGTACAAATCCAATTGTCCATGCAAATTTTTTCTGAGCTGCCCCCACATATTCAGGAACCTGCTTTCGCACAATCAATCGACCCAAAATCAGAGATGGAGAAAACCTTGGACTAATAAATACCCTGATGAAAAAATCTGTAAAAAAGAAAACAACCCCATATTTAAAGGGAACAAAATTATTTGTAGAACCAATAATATTAATAGTTGTGTACATCATCAAAAAAAGCAGCCCTGAGGCAGCCCTGATTTCACGTTCGTTTAAAACCGGAATATTATATCCATCAACCTCTTCTCCAAATTTAAATATCTTATTCATTTTTAACTCCTTAACCGCACGTTGTATTAGTACGAGAATGTTTCAATGTTCAGTTTTATCTGTAACCACTTTTTTTAGTATGGGAATAGAAGAAACGAGTTAAACACATATCAACTTACAAAAAAGCTGTTTAATTTCATAGTTTTATGAGAACACGGCTAAAAAAGAGTCACTGGACAGGCGAATTTTCAAGTATGAGCCAGTCAAAATTACCGTTGCCCTGATT
>JAFGVO010000247.1 GCA_016937935.1 Deltaproteobacteria bacterium
ACATATAAAACAGACAAATGAATAATATATTTTTCGATATTTATTTACAAAGAAACATAAAAAAGAAGTGAAGCTATTTACCAGAATTTAACATTTATTGACTGACCGGTTCCTTTAAACTGCAATAAAAGAGGACAATCAAGTGTAACTCCCGGAATACTTAACTGGGGAGAATTCATATCTGTAAAAGTAGCTGTTCCGTTTCCTGCACATTCAAATGAATAATCTACATCAAGGGGACATTCATTACAAGTTCCCTCAATTGCAAGGATTAAACTCGCTCCATCTTTATACTGTGCATTGGCAGCAAAATCAATAAGAGCGCAACCATCACTGTTAACCGCAACAGAAGTCGCTCCACCACCAAGATCTGTGGAATTTGAAATATTACAAGAGCCATCATCAACAGTATCTTCTCCCGTATCAGAATCAGCAGTATCCATTGTGGTGTCAGAGCCCGTGTCATCTGTCATAGTATCAGTAAATTCAGTAGATGAATCGGTTGATGAATCGGTATCAGTAGAAGAATCAGTTGATGAGTCGGTGCTTAAGTCTGAATCAAACACACTCCCGTCCAGGACTGTTGTTCCCACTGCACATCCTGATAGTAAAACTAGAGATAAAAACAATAAATAAGCTCTTTGATTTTTCATAACAGTAATCCTTTTTAAGTTAAGTAATAATTTTAAATGCATATTTTAGAGATATACATCCATTATAATATTTAATTAAAAAACTTATACAATTAGGAAATAGTTTTAAACATATAATTAAGCAGAATGCTACATTTATAGATGCTTGTCCAAAAGATCCCACATATCCTGAGGCATTGGTGCTTCAATTATAAGTTTTTTTTCAGTAAAAGGATGAATGAGCTGAAGTTTATAAGCATGAAGCGCATGGCGGGTGTGCCCTGCTCTTCTAATCACATCATCTGTAAGTCCGTCCTGCATATAATCGATAAAAATATCCTTGTCAGGGCCGTAAAGTTTATCTCCTACAATTGTATGACCTATATGATCGAGATGGACCCTTAACTGGTGCTGCCTGCCGGTTTTGGGCATCAAACGTAAAAATGTATGTTTTTTTCCACGGCTTATAGTTTCGTAATCGGTAAGCGAGGGAAGCCCGTCTTCGGTTTTACACCACATTCTGGCTTTAATAATTGTTGTAGGATCAGGAGAGAGAGGCAGATTTATACGACCATCCGGAGGATTAACAATACCTCTTACAATAGCCTTATACTCTTTTTTTACCTCTCTTTTTTCAAACAGCAGCTTTCCCGCCCTCTCCGCATCTCTTGTTTTTGCACACAAAACAATCCCCGAAGTTTCACTGTCAAGACGATGAACAAGTGTGGGAGACATATCTTCACCATATTTTAATGCCAGTAAATGAGTGAGAGTATTTTTAAGATACTTTGCCGTCGGATGAACGGGAAGTCTCGGTGGTTTATTAACAGCTATATACCATTCATCTTCGTAAACAACGGTAAAGTCAGTATTAACCTCCGGCTCAACAGGAGGCTCCTTGTAAAGAATAATCAGATCACCTGTTTTAAGAATTCTATTTGGTTTTACCGGATTACCGTTTTGATCAAAAGCCAGAGTCTTTAAAATCTTCTGAACTTTTGTTCTCGAGAGACGAGGGATTTTATGAGAAACAAATCTGTCAGCCCTCCAGTTTGAAAACTCTTTTACTACAGACATATACAGTTCTAAAAAATAATCAGGAATATGTGAGGGGCGTTCTATCATTAATATTTAAATTTCTGTTTAACCCGGAATACTGTCACGATGGCGCTCTTCAATTGGTACATATTTCTTATTGAAATCACCTGTATAAATAGCCCTGGGTCTAAAAATTCTATTTTTATTAAGATATTCCAGAACCCTTGCCGTCCACCCTGAAACCCTGCCCACAGCAAAAACAGATGTGAACATATCCGAGGGAATTCCTAAAGATGTATAAACGATTCCAGAATAGAAATCCACATTTGGAAAAATTCCTTTTGATTTTCCCACACGATCAATCATCTCGGATTCAAGTCTTTTGGCAATCCGTAAAAGTGATTTACCGTCTTCGTGATTCTCAGTAAGCAGTTCTGCCAAAGGTTCAAGTACCCGCGCTCTGGGGTCATACGCCTTATAGACCCTGTGACCAAAACCCATAATTTTTTCGTTATTCATAAGTTTTTCATCAAGCCAGTCACCAACATCACCGTGGGATCTTATTTTTTCGAGCATTTTTAAAACCTGCTCGTTTGCTCCTCCGTGGAGGGGACCATTTAACGCTGCGATGCCTGAACCAATTGAAAAGTAGATGTCTGACAATGTTGAGGCAACAACCATACAGGCAAAAGTACTTGCATTCATACCGTGATCCGCATGTAGAATAAGACTTACATCCATAATTTTTTCTTCAACAGGACTGGGACGATACCCGGTCAGCATATAAAGAAAATTTGCAGCAACAGACAAATGAGGGTCAGGATCAATGGGCATCAAACCTCGTCTAACTCTCGAAATTGCAGCTGCAATTGTTGGAAGAGCAGCAATAACGTGATAACAGGCCTCAATGCCGTCAGCATCATAAAGTTCATTACCTCCGTAGGAATCATCAACCTTTACAGCCTGATGAAACTCATAAGTAGCCTTTGTTTCTCCCTTTGGAACGGTCTCCATGGCAATAGAGTCATCATCCATGGCAATATAATCATCTTCGACTGTCTTTTTACGTCTTCTCTCATCGCTTTCATCCAGATCAATATCGCAAAAGGTAAATTCCTGGCGCATTAAATTAGTACCGAGACGAAGAGCAGCCATAGGGTTCATCTTTTCAACAGGAAACCCCATAAGCACCCTTAAAGTTGCAGAGACCTTTCCATAACTGGCAAGTTTTCTCTTAAGCTTCTTAAGCTCCCGCTCTTTCGGAAGGCGACCATGAAGAAGCAAAAAAGCAGTCTCTTCATAAGTTGCATGGGCAGCAAGCTCAAAAATATCATACCCCCGATAAACCAGCCATCCCTTGGCACCATTAACATAACCAACCTTGCTCTCACAGGCAATAGCCCCTTCAAGCCCGGGACCGACAGTACATTCCAAAGGCCACTTTGCAGGTGTAGTCATATGAGGTTCAGGTTCATTACCAGTATCAAGAGCAGCCTTTTGACCAGCTTCAATAATAATTCTTTTAATATCTTCAACACTAATTGACATACAAAACCTCCAGTACAATCTAAATATTAAAACCAGACACCATCCCAAATATGGAGCCAAAAATTCAGCAAATAAATGTTGTTTAAAAAAGATATTACCCAAAAAATATTGTCCGTGAAAAGTGTCAGACAGAAAGCAATATCTAAAATTTCAATGCTAAAGCCAAAATATTATACACCAAAAACAAAATAAATCCACGCAATTTTTTGTAACAAACAAGCAACAAAATACCCTGTCAGAATTTAAACAAACAAATAAAATAATTATTTCATCTTAATAAAAAAATCAAAAGCAGACTAAAAATTTTAATTTATCAATTAAGTTGTTTTGCACTTGATGAAATATTTTTCTTGAAAGTCTCTAGACTCTTTTTTGTAAAAATCACTTTTCCATTTGTCTCCCGGATATTTACATACGATATTTAAACTTGAACAATCCCAAAAAAATGATGATATTATTAATACTGTGACACAGGTTGTCACGTGGGTTAAAGATTCGGGGAG
>JAFGVO010000248.1 GCA_016937935.1 Deltaproteobacteria bacterium
AATATTTTTATAAATTTTTAAACTTGATCTGATATTGGTGATCAGTGTCTTACGCTGTAATAATCCGATTCAGGGATTTCATAATCAGATCCATTCTTTCTCCTATGATTTTCTTCCTCACCATCCTGATCGTAAGTATCATCCCACCGGGGATATTCATGAGTATCCGGCTGTGGCTCTTCTAATATCTCTGCAAACACTCCGGCTACAATAAAAGCTAACCCAGTTAATAAAAGCTTATTCATGTTCCCTCCTTCTAAAGATTTTTTAGTAACTCCTTAATTTTTACAATTTTCATAATTCCTCCATATTTATGTATGGCGCATTATCCCAGGCAGCCTGCAGGGAATCGATTATTTTTAATACGATCTCTTCATTTTTCAATTTGTCTGAACTTCCAATAACCTGTTCTATGTAATAACTTTTAAAACATACCTGGTAGTAACCTTTTAGGTCATTTTCATGCATAGCTTCCACCATAATTAAAAAAGATTGTTCTTTATCCTGAGCAAAATTCCAATACATGTAGGTTCCATGAAAGGGCGAAAGTGTTTCCCAGATATAAATTTTTAATGAATGGGTTTTCAGCATTTGTATTCCCGTTTCAATAGAAGCTTGCGTATCGTCTTGTTGAATGCTTTGATACCAGAACCAAATGGCTATACATAAAAATGCAAAACAGATAAGAAACATCATTGCCTCCATTCAATCGATTTATTCATCCTCTTTTTTTCCGCCTTTAATCAATTTGAAATTGGCCCGCTGTTCTTTATAGGCTTTATCTTCATCCTTTCCAAAAATGAGCTCCAACAGATCCTCGGTGTTAAATTCTTTTACTGGATAATCTTCATTACTCATTGATTCATTATTTTTACTATCTGAATCACCTTCTTTTTCAGTTACAGTCTTTTTCTCTGCCATCTCCTTTAAAACGGGGTCAAGATCCTCAATGAGTTCCCTCATCATAGATTTAACATATTTTTTCATTTCAGGATCATTACCCAAAAGCTTTTCAAAAAATCCACCCTGTCGATTGCTCGTCATTTTAAATCCTCCCTTATTTATAAAATATAGGCTTAAAAAGCCTTAAAAACCTGATATAAAAAATGAAGGATGCAGCAATAAAGCGCAATACTGGCGTATTGGCAAAAGAGAAATATTGATTGAGAATAGATAAGAATTGCATAGCTCCTCCAGATACATTACAGAAAATGTTCAGGTTAAAATAGAGTAACCTGGTACGATTTTACTTCTGTGTTGTAATTACGCTTTTGCGTATATCGAGCTATTAAAGCTCTCTGGAGGATGCTCTGGTAAAAGAGATCTTCGACTGGGTCTGAAAAAACAATTTTACAAGCTTATCATTTACCTGATTTTGAAGCTTTATTTTTTCTGACCTTATATTAACTATACAAGCTATAATCAGTAACCGTCAAGGCCTTAAACAAAATAATTCGGTGCTATATATATTAAAAAATATACAGGTACAATTATATAAAAATACATAAAAAAAAATTTATAATTTCTCCCATTTTTGATAATAAGAACATGTTGTGTTGGCATATGTCTCTTTTCCTGTCTGAGAAATAATGCACGGATGCTTCTTAGAATCTGTCTTCACATAAAGAGGTTTTCCAGCATTGATCTGAATTGATCTAACTGCATCCCAATATCTGCATGTGCCGCACTGTTTTACTGATACATTGATTGTTGACATAAGAAACTCTCCTTCTTCACCGCTCGTCAGAACTGACCCCTTTATACTCGTCAAAAGTGGCCTCATTCAGAAACAAAGCTGGTATCGGTTTTTCATCAGGGTGGTCTCCAAAAAGTAACACACGAAGTAACACATGAACTTCCGGAAACCCGAACTTGATACCCTTAAAACAGCAAAACCCCTCGATTACCAAGGGGTTTCAGCTAAAATATTGAAATCATTGCAGAAGGGGGGACTCGAACCCCCACGGGCTCACGCCCACTAGACCCTGAACCTAGCGTGTCTGCCAATTTCACCACTTCTGCAGGGCTTACTGCTGATGCAGTAAAAGATTTTATATCATACTCTATCTTAAATTGCAATACTTTTACTTAAGAAACGCATGAAATTTTAAGATTAAAGAAGCACAAGCCCCAGTTCATCAGCATCAAGCAAAACCTTATCAGGCCAGACACCCGCCTGAACCTCTCCTATATGTTTTTTCTGAAGTAAGAGCATGCATAGTCTTGATTGACCAATACCTCCGCCAATAGACTGGGGAAGTTCATCTTTAACAAGCATCTGATGCCATGGATATTTTAGCCGGTCTTCACAGTTTCTGATTTTAAGCTGTTCAACAAGTATCTGAGGATTTACTCTTATTCCCATGGATGAAACTTCAAATGCTCTTTTCAAAACAGGGTTCCACACAAGTATATCCCCGTTAAGCCCCTTGCGTCCCAGATGCCCCGGGCTGGTCCAGTCGTCATAATCAGGCGCCCTGCCGTCATGAAGAGTACCATCGGCCAGTTTTCCGCCTATGCCTGTAATAAAAACCGCGCCATACTCTTTACACGCCTTGTCTTCACGCTCTTTGGCAGTAAGACCGGGCCATCTTTCCAAAAGCTCTTCAGAATGGACAAACTCTATTTTCCCGGGCAAAAATGGCCTGAGCCCAAAATCTGAACACACCTGTTTTTCACATTCCCTGATACAGTCATAAATTTTTCTGACAGTATCAATCAGAAAATCATAATTGCGTTCATTATCATGCATGGATAATTCCCAGTCCCACTGATCAACATAAACAGAATGAATACCCGTTAAAAGATTTTCCTCATCAGGCCTGAGAGCATTCATGTCCGTGTATAATCCCAGGCCCGGATCAATTTTATATCTTGCAAGAGCCATTCTTTTCCATTTGGCCAGGGAGTGTACAATTTCGTACTCCCTGTCCGGAATAGTACTTATCTTAAATGAAACAGGATTCTCAAAGCCATTAAGATTATCCTGAATTCCAAGAGAATTATCAATAAAAAGGGGCGCTGTTACACGGTAAAGATTAAGCTTTTCAGCCAGTCTTTGCTGAAAATCTGTTTTAATTTCATATATTGCCTGCTCAGTTTCAAGCAGAGAAAGAGTATTTGCTTTCATTTTCCTCCGGATAAGCCTTGATAAACAGATAAAAAATATTTTCCGATAATTTTTAATCGGCCATAGCGGCATAATCAAATATATAATTTTTTATTTCAAGCCACAATTGACAACTGTCACAATAAATCAGGGATCAGGATTCAGGGGTTAGGGGCTAGTATTCAGTATTCAGTGGAAAGTGGGAAGTGGGAAGTGGGCAGTAGGCAGTGGGAAGTGGGAAGTGGAGAGTTTTGCCTATCTCCCGGGCCGCAACAGCCGCAAGGCAGGGCCAACAATTTCACGGATATAAATCATAAAAAATTTCATCCAGGGCCTGCCAGCCTCAAAGGCTGCAACTTTACATCAAAACCAGTACTCACCATCCAAACTCTTCTCGCAGGCCCTTTTTAGGGCCGGCTTCTAACCTTCCAAAGCAGCGCAAGCTGCGCCTTCAAAAAATTAAAATGTAGAGATTCGCTATTGAAATAAAAGCCTCAATTGACATCTGTCACAATAAATCAGGGATCAGGATTCAGGGGTTAGGGGCCAGTATTCAGTATTCAGTGGAAAGTGGGAAGTGGGAAGTGGAGAGCTTCGCTTGCAACCCGGGCCGCAATTGCCGCAAGGCAGGGCCAACAATTTCAACAACAAGCAATTTTAAACAAAACATCCTGAATAAAACAAAAAACTTTTATTTACCAAATAGACTTGATATTATTAAATGGAATTTTAATTATTAAATTCACAAAAGAGACAAGCTTAAAATTGACTGCAGGACAAAAATGACTACTCTAAATCAAGACATCTATCTACAAGAATACCAATGGTTTAAACAGTACTCCGGCTCATTTTTAATTAAAAATCAAGCCCCTGATTCTCTTGAAAACCATGATTCTCTTACACAGGCAGATTTACTTTATAATGAAAACATCTCCCTCAAAATAGTTCACTCAAAAAATGTTGCAAAAAACATGCTCAGCCTTGCATCATCCATTAATTTAAATCCCGAAAAAAGCATTTTAGCAGCAATTATCGGCCTATATCATGATATTGGCAGGTTCAAGCAGTACCGTGACTACAAAACTTTTTGCGATGATGCTTCTGTTTATCATGGGGATCTGGGAATAAAAGTTTTAAAAGAAACCAAAAGACTCAGCCAATATTCTGCAGAGCACAGAGATATTATACTCACAGCAGTACACAATCACGGGCTTGCTGAAATTGAAAAAAACATTACCCGGGATCAGAAGCTTTTCTGCACTCTTATAAGAGATGCGGATAAAATGGATATTTTCAGAATAGTAAATGCCTATTACAAAAAAATGCTCAAAGGCAAAAGAAACATCAGCATAGAACTTGGCCTCAGCACTGAAGACAAGGTTAGCCAAAAGGTAATTGATGCCTTTTTCAAGGAACAGATTATTCTTAAAAATGATCTCAAAACCCTTAATGACTTTAAAATACTCCAAACTGCATGGATTTATGACCTTAATTTTGATTATACCCGCAAATTTGTTTTAAATTCAGGTTACATTAACAGCATAATA
>JAFGVO010000249.1 GCA_016937935.1 Deltaproteobacteria bacterium
AGGGTCTGTTAAGGTTTCCCCGGGTGTCAGATAATCTAATGGTGATGTTGTAAAATAATGATCCACCCATTCTGCAACATTACCTAAAACATCATATAAACCCCAGGGATTTGGTGATTTAAGCCCAACATCATGAGAATGGTTGTCTGAATTATTGCAATACCAGGCAATTGGAGCAAGTGAAGGCTGAGCATCCCAGCAAGCACTAATTGGCCCAGCTACAACATCACCGTTGTAAGTATGAGTTGTAGTACCCGCCTTTGCGGCATACTCCCACTCTGCAGAAGTAGGCATTCTGTATCCCGGGCACTCGTAATAGTTAGAATATTTATGAACATTGCCTGTGCACTTATACGTATCTGTAAAAGTTCCACAACCTTCATAAACTTCCCCTTCTGATGTTATACATTCTAACGCAATGGGGTTAATGCAACTTGAAAGATCATAACAAGTATCTAATCCTTGCATTTTAGAAAGTTTATTACACCATGCAGCTGCTTCAAAAAAATTAATCATTGTTACTGGCTTGTTTTCACTTTTTTCCCATGATGGATTAGGATAATCAAGTGCGCTCCATTGAGCCTGAGTGACTTCAGTAGCAGCCATCATAAACGGATGAGTAAGAATAACAGGCACCTCTTTTTCGGAAGCACTTGAGCATGGGGTATCAATTGGAGAACCAAATGTAAAACTTCCTGCTTCGATTTTAACCCATGTAACATCAGGAGCTGTTTCTTTACCTGAAAGTTTATCAGCATCAGGATTTGATACGGGTGCAGTGTCAGAAGTTTCTGTATCAGACGTTTCTGAATCTGTGTTTATTTTATCACTATCATCAGTAACAGTATCAGAACCCTGCTTTATTGAATCAGTCTCAGTTTCAGATGCCGTTCCTGCAACAGATTCAGAGTCCTCAGCCTGATCAACATTAGATTTTTTAGAACAGCTGATTACTAAAAACAAAACTGCAAAAAAGAAAATGTAATAAAATTTACTCATATCTAACCCCTGCAGCAAAAGCTGACCTAATTATATTATTATACTTCTTAACATTGTAAGTTGTTGGATTGACAGTTTTATTGAGATAAATATACGCAGCCGAATCTCTAAACTGTGCCCATGACATTCCTCTGTTGTATTTTGTTGCCGGATGATCAATTATTTTAACATTTGTATAGCTTATTCTATTGTATGTGTAATGTACAAAAAAATCATTCCTGCATGTCCAGCCCTCTTCTCCATTTGTTGTGAACGGCACACACCATGCATCAAGGTTATTTTTATTCTCTGTAATTCGTGCCTGAATTGCATTGATTTCGCTCATATCCAATCTTAAATTTGTATTAGGTTCTGCCCAGAGTGCCCAGTAAAATCTTGTCCAGTCTCTTATTGACCCGAAATTCTTATATGTTGAGGGAGGGGGGCACATCTCAGCTGTCCATCTTGTATCCATACTTGGATAAAGTGAAAGTGGTGTCCGTGTTGAATATGCATTTGGATAGTATGAACTAAAAGGATCTTGTACTGTACCGATGTTATAATTTGTTTTAACGTCCCAATGAGATCTATCTATAAAATACGATAAATCATTAAATTGAGCATATCCTTCACTAGCTGAAGCTCCAGACCATTCTCTTGTTACCATAGTATATTTTAGTTGGTCATAACAGACTGGCAAATTGACACTTAAATCAAGGGGTGAGTTTAAATATTTAGCAGCTTTCGAGTCAGCATCATAGTTACCCCCTCTCCATGATTTGTTAAGAAAATTCATCATATGTCCAAGTTCATGAAATAAAGCACCTTTTACTCTAAGAAATATTTTTGCTGTTGCATTGTTATATGTATATACGATGTCTGAACTTGCATATGAATAATATTGGGTGGCTAAAACAAAGTTTCCATAACCAATATTAACAATAGTTGCTTTTGGTTTATTTGAATCATTGGGATCTTTAATGGTTACAGGCCAGGCGTGATCGTCAGCATTTTCTAATGCAAAGTTAACTAGAGGTATCAATGAGCTTAGTAGAGATGCAGGAATAAGTTTCTGCAATGTAAAACCATTTGGAACATCTGCTATAGAGGTGTCTATGGCCATAAAAAAACTTCCCACCTTGGTAGTATTATCTAATATATTAGTTGGAAGCCATGTCTTTGTATTTTCGGGTAATATATTTATAGTGCGTCCATTTTTTGTGAGTGTTGTTTTTACATTAAAAAATATTATTTTTCCTACTTCATAACTTATAAAATCGGTACACCCGTCACTTTTAAGTTTTACAGTATTTTTAATTTGTGCCTGCCTGATGCCATTTATAACTACATAAACTCCAAAGTCAACAGGAATGTCTGACACAGTCCATCCCCTGTCTCCATTAGGAGGAGTCAAAAGATAATCCAGACCTGTCTCGCCCCTGGTATAATCTCCCTGCCATTTAAAACATGCTTTGATTGAACGGGTTTCTGCAGCAAGTGCGCCCTGGGTTATTGTTAATATTGATAATAATAAAATTATATTTATATATCTTTTTTTCATTTTAAATATCCTTTTTAGTCTATTGAAATTGATGTATCGTTTACGGTGTCAGAATCTTCGTCAGAGTTTGAATCTGTGTCATATACAAACTCAATTCCCTCAATGTTAAATCCTGATAAAATGATTCCATTTTGTGTAGAGTTTTCTGCACCTTCCACATCGATATTAAAAAGATAGTTATTGTACTCTTCTCTTAATGTCTCATTGTTAAATACTGTAATTGTATCTGTTGACTGCTGGTAATTGTAGTATAGCTCTTCAGATACATCACCGGCATTAATTACTGATGCTCCATCAGAAAATATTGTTTTAACATTTAACGTAAAGATATTGTTATATCCCGGTTTTTTTAATGGGATAGAGCTAATTGGGAATATGAAGTTTGCTGTTTCTCCATTTTCAATTTCAAAATTATCAGATGTAACCTCTGCTTTTTCAGCAAATGGGCTTACTACTGATAAAATAGTCTGGCCGTTTAAAGTGCCGCCACTTACATTTTTTATATATCCTGTTATGGCTGTTAAACCGCTGTTGCTTGCGCTGTCTTCGTTATCCAGGTGAATCTCAACATTAGTAGGCATAGGATCTGGGGCAGGATCATTATCTGTGGTTGTTGATGGACAGGTGCTGTTGCATAATCCCGTATCGTCGCAAAACTGCATTTTGTCTATCCAGAATACTGTGTAGCTTTGCTGCTGATATAAATAGAGCATTGGGTATACGGGGATTCCCTTTAACATTTTCTGTGCAATATTTTCCGGTACAAAGGTCTCAAGTGTTAAAAATTGCTCTGTGTAGGGATCATCAGGGTCGTAGGCCATTGTGCCTGCGTATGTGTATGTTTCATCGTCTTCGGCCATCAGGTATAATGCGATACTTCCATTGCCTTCTCCAAGTTGGGCTGCGTTTGACAGTACGTCAATTTTTGCGGTCAGTGACTGCGCACCTTCACTGAAAGCCATTTGTATGGGGGCAGAACCCTCTATTGCCAGGTACTGATCACTGTTAAGACTTACCTCAAGGGAGTAGTCTCCGTATGACTTGTCGGTATCGCTGTACATTACTTCTGAGCTGTTGCCCCCTTCTACAGGAATCCAGCCCTCTGATTCAAAATTAAGAGCGGAGCACATCTCTGTAATTGGAGTGTAATCAAAAGTTGTGTTGTACGCTGTACAGTTTGGTACAAGATTAATAGTTGTGTCGGTATCTATCCAGACACTTTTACCATAAAGAGCACCGTTGACTGTGCATCTTGAAAAGACGTAAATCTGGGCGTTTGGTGCTGTGATAACACCGTTAAAGGTGCTGTCTGTACCAACTTTTACCTGATTGCTGCTGTTTGTATAAAACTGAACCTGTGCAGGGTCTGAATCTTCAGACAGGATAAACTGATTTCTGTCTCCAAACCTCAGGTCATTTTGTACATTTATCTCTAAAAAACCCTCTTCAAGATTAAAGTTTAAAACGGCGTTTCCAGCTTCAACTACAAAGCTTGCAAAATTGTATGTACCTGCACTCATGGTTAAAACTCCACCGTCATAAATGTGCATGTTTCCATAACTGCCAGGGGCAAGTTCTAAAGAGTTGCCGTTATAAAGGTTGTAATCCTGTGAACCCGGAGTAACTGTTTTAAATGTGATTGTTTCACTCTGAATCTCCACATTATCAAGCTTGTCACCACCTACTGTAATTTGATTCTGCTCAAAAATTGTGCCCCCGGCAAAAACATTTTTCCCGATCATACATCTGTCCCTTAAAAAAACATCTCCAGAAGATATGACATCCCCTTTAATATTTGACTCCACACCAATTTCAACCTTAGTGGCCGAGCCAACCATTCCGGGGCTTACTGTAACACCCCTGTCACGGATATTGGTCTCATCCTGAGAATACACACCGTATCCGCACAACTGGGCAAAAGCGGTTTGACTTATAACTGCAGTTGTAAAAAAGGTAAGAGCCGTAATTAAAACCCTCCACCCCATTTTAAAATTCAGATGATGATTAGTTGCGTTGCGTTGCGTTGCGTTGCGTTGCGTTGCGTGGAATCTTTGAAAATTTTTCTCATGATTTGCCTCCTGTAATGGCCTCCGTAATGGAAGGAGAAAAAGTACTTAATGTTGAACTTTTTTTAATATAAATCCGCACAGACTGCGATGTAAAGAGCTATTACAAATTGGACATTTAATTGAGTGATTGTGTAAATATCCAGCAAAGATTTTTAAGTAAAACCACTCATAAAACCACTCCCAATAAAACCACTCCCCTGTTACATTTGAATTTTTGCTCATCTGTTTTTGTCATTTTTTATCTTTAAATATCTGGACACTGTTTTTTATAGGGTTAATATTATTAGCAATTAGCTTTGAAACGGGTCATGTGAAACCTAACTGCTGTTTAACATGACTATGTACTGTCTGTTTACCAGAAATTCTTCGAATGTTTCAAAGATCACTTTTGAACTGAATTGCTAATTATTTATCTTTATCAATTAATTTACAATATGTGGTGTAGCAAAAGTGCAAGTGCTTGCACTTTTTTGCGACACAAGTGTCGTTTGTGGCATTTATTGGATCCAAACAAAGCCCGCTTAGCCTTACCCTGTCTTGCTTTTAAAAAAATAGCGAGGAGTTTAAATCAAATATCGTACAGCGAAAAACACCGTTTTTTTGACATTTTTTTGGGCTTATTTACGGCGCGGGAATCAGGACGCGGGAATCACGTCCCTACGAAACATCTCATTTTTGCGGCCGGGGATAAACCGCCGGCCCGACGTTTTTCAATACATTATTATGACATTTTTGCGGCCAGGGGATTTTATAAAACTTTACTTGTGGCGTTGCTGACTAATTAGACGCTACTACCACAATCTGTTCTGTGTCATCAGTTATGGTCTCTTCATCAAATGCATTTTTAATTGATACGAGTTTAAGGCCTGCACTTTCAACCAGCTTTTTGATATCTTCAACAACAATCGCACGCTGTTTTATGAGAAGCTCGTGGGTTGCACCTTTGTTTGAACCCGTCTCATAAACAAAATGATATGCAGTATCAAGCCGCTGAATATCATCATTGTCAATAGCCTGCTCAGTAACGATTATTTCGGCATCATTGGTGTCTTTAAAAACACCCAGATCCCAAAAGCCATCTCTCTCGATTGATGAAAGATCATTTTGCTCAACGTAATAAATGTCAAATATAACTTCTCCCCCCGGCTTGAGATGCCGTTTTGCATTTTTCAGCACAGTTACGGCATCTTCAAATGTTGTCATACATAAAAGAGAATTATATGGAATAATTACTAAATCAAAGAGCTTGTTAAGATTAAAATCTCTCATATCTCCCTGATGCAATAAGAGTTTATCTCTGTTTTCACTGTATCCGGGATCTGATTTAAAAACAGCAAGCATCTCTTTATCAATATCAATACCTGTAACTGAAATTCCGGACGCCCCTATGGGAATTGTAATTCGTCCACTGCCACAGCCAAGTTCAAGTACGGACTCCGCATCTCTGCATTTTTTCAGATAATAATCCACATCACCACCATTGCCTGTGTGAATCAGATTATAGAGTTCAATTTC